>VBOW01000017.1 GCA_005893275.1 Candidatus Eisenbacteria bacterium
CAAACATGCACTTCGTCGGACGCCAATCGAGACGGGCGCGCCGGCGTGGGGGCGCGCGCCGTGTTGGGCTCGGACACCGCTGGGTCCGATGCTGTGGGAGCGGTTGCCGTCACTTGCCGGTCACCTCGGTCGTCAGCGAGCAGTCGGCCAGGTGCATCGCGTCGGCCATCGCGACGAGCACTTCGCGTGGCCCCTGGAAGGGCTCCCTGCCGTGCGCGGTGCGGATGTTGTCCACGAGCATCAGGTCGCCGGACTGCCAAGGCTCGCGTACGGTGTTTGCCTCATAGACTTGGTTGATCACCTGCACGACATCCGCGCCGATCGGGTCGCCATCGCCGAAGCGGGTATTGAACGGCAATCCGTCCTCACCGCAGATGTCCACGAGGTACTCGCGCACCTCCGGCTCGATCGTCCACTCGCTGAGGAAGGCGATCTGGTTGAACCAGCACCGCCGGCTGGTGAGCGGGTGAGCCATAACCGCGCTGCGGCGCTGCCAGGTGCGCAATGCGCCGTCGGGTTGCCACTCGAACCGGATCGCGTTGGCACGACAGTAACTCTCGACGGCGGAGCGGTCGTCGGTCCCGAACGCTCCGGCGATCGACGCCCCGATGTCGTCGTTGTAGTTCCGGATCAGGAGCCAGCCCACCCTCTCGAAACGCTCGACCAGCTCGGCGGGGAGCGCGTGAAGCACGGTCGGCGAGTCGGCCACCGGGGTAGCGCCCCCGGCCGTTGGCGCCATGAGGCAGGCGAACAGCATGAGGCCGGGGACCTGGAGCGCATAGCTGAGCTCGTGGTGCATGCACATGGGCTGGTTGGGGGGCCACTTCGACGAGGAGTACACGCCGTTCGCGTAGCTTCGCCGCGGCGCGAACGCCTCCCGCTCGGTCATCAGGCCGCCCAGCTGCCGAAAGACCGCCTCGGTCTCGGCCGCGTCGCGCAGCCCGAGACCGCGAACGAGGAGGGAACCGTGCTCGACGACGAGGGCGCGCAGCGCGTCGCGGTGCTCCGCCGCCCAGCGCGGCGCGCCGCCGGTTGCCTCGGCTTGGAGCATCGGCGGTTTTCCAGGTCGCCGGTCCACGTGGAGCTGTGAGGTCGGGGGTGAGGTCGACATCTCGATTCCCCTTCAGGCGCTGCCGTTCTGGGAGCGGCGCTCGGCCCTGCCATCGATCAGCGTGGCCAGGTCGGCTAGGATCGGGTGGTCGGTGAGGTCCTTCAAAGACACCGCACGATCCAAGGTGATCACCAGCTTCAGGGCCGACAGCGACGTGCCGCCCAGGTCGAAGAAGTGATCGCGCCGGCCGATCTCGTACTTCGCGATGCCGAGCACCTCCGCCCACGCGGCCGCCAGCCGCTGCTCGGTCGCCGTGCCCGGCCCGTCGCGGTCCTGCTCGGCGACATCGAGTTCTCCGGCGAGCGCCGTCAAGGCCTTCCGGTCGATCTTGCCGTTCTCCGTCAACGGCAGCTCTCTCCGCCAGTGGAAGGCTGATGGCACCATGTACTCGGGCAGAGACTCACTCAACCGGTCCCGCAGCGCGTTCGCATCGAGCGGTCGCTCTCCGGAATAGAAGGCCAGGAGGCGCCTGCCTTGGTCGACCCGCCCGGTGACCACGACGGCGCAGTCGCGGACGCCATGCAAGCGCAGCAGGGTGTTCTCGATCTCGCCGATCTCGATCCGGAAGCCGCTGATCTTGACCTGGGTATCCCGGCGGCCGAGGAACTCCAGCTTGCCTTCGGGAAGCCAGCGGCCATAGTCGCCGCTCCGGTACAGGCGGCGCCCCTCACGGTGTGGATCGGCCATGAAGGCGCGTCGCGTGCGTTCGGAATCGTTGATGTACCCACGGCCGACGCACACCCCGGAGAATACGATCTCACCGGGCGCGCCGAGCGGTACGGGTGACATGTGCTGGTCCACAACGTAAACGTGCACATTGTGGATCGGGCGACCGAGAGGAACCCGCTCCCGGTCGGGCGCGCGGTCCATGACCTCGTGATTGGTGTCGTCCGAGGTCTCGGTGAGCCCGTACGCGTTGACCAGCTTGATCGCAGGCTGGGTCGCGAACCAGCGTTGCACGAGCTCCTTCTTCACCGCCTCGCCCGTGACCGAGACGCAGCGCAGATCCGGGAGCTCGCGGGGGCGCAGCGTCAGATACGACAGGACGACTTCGAGGTAGGACGGCACGACCTGAACGACGGCGACCCTGCCGCCCACGATCCTGTCGAGGAAACGCTCGGCGTCCAGGACGGCCTCCTGTTCGACCAGCAGCGTGCGCCCACCCACCAGGAGCGCGGAGACCAGTTGCCAGAGCGAGATGTCGAAGCACTGGGGTGCGGTCTGGGCCACCACGTCGCCCTCGCCGATGCCCAGGTCATGGATCTTGGCGCAGACGTGGTTCAGCATGCCCGCGTGCTCGCACATCACGCCCTTGGGCTCACCGGTGGAGCCGGAGGTGAAGTAGACGTAGGCGAGCTGGTCGGCGAAAACGCGGACACCCAGATCGACGTCGGCGTGGTTTTCCTCGTGGACGGTGTCGACGTAGAGCGTCTGGACTCCGGACATCGACTCGAGCGCGCGGTCGAGCGTCGCCGTGCTGCCGCGTTCGGTCACCACGAGCCGGCACCCGGCCCGGGAGAGCATCCTCGCGATGCGATCGGCCGGGAAACGGGGCTCGATCGGCAAGTACGCGCCGCCCGCCTTGAAGATGGCGAGCACCGCGGCCATCCAGTCCAGGTTGCGCTCGGTCGCCACGGCGACTATGCCTTCGCGGCCGAGCCCTCGCGCCAACAGGGCTCGCGCCAGCTGATTGGCACCGCCGTTGAGCTGCCGGTAGGTCCAGTGACGGTCGCCGTGCACGGCCGCGATGGCGTCCGGGTGTGCACGGACGCGCTCCTCGAACAGTTCGTGGACTCGGCGGTCCGGCAGCTTCCTGCGCGGGCCGGCGAGACCATCGAGATGGAATCGCAGCTCCTCGCCGGAGAGCAGGCTCTGCCGCGCGTGCTCGGCATCCGGGTCGGCGGCGACCCAGGCGAGCGCCGTAATGTGATAGCCGGCGATCCTCATGGCGCACTCCGCGTCCAGCACGTCCGTTCTGTGGCGCAGCCGGATTACGATCCCGTCCCGTTCCTCGATGCCGACCCGGAGGACGGTGCCCTCGGCGAGCTCGCCACGGGCGGCGGCCGTCGGATCGAAGACGGTCTCGAACAAGGGCTGGGTGAGGCCCAGCTCACGCCCGAGATCCTCGACCGCGAAGTCGGCGTGCGACAGCAGCTCCACCTCGGCTCGGTGCGTTTCCAGCAGCATCGCCCGCCAGGAGTGCGGTTCGGTCGTCATCCGGCAGAGCAAAGGCGAGCGGCCCTGCGGGGCGACATAGCCGGTCGAGACCTCGCGCTCACCCGAAAGAGCGGCCAGGACCTTGGCGTGCGCGGTCAGCAAGACCGAGCTGAACGACACCCCCAGCTCGTCCGCCAGACGGCGCAATGCCGCCACGAGCTCGTCGGGGATCCTCGACTCGTGTTCGCCCACGCCGGTCGCCGGCTCACGGGTCCACCGCGGAAGCACGGTGAACGGACCGGCGAGAAGCATGCGGCGCCAGAATTCCCGGCCCCGCTCCGCGCGGGTGCCCGTGTCCCGCAGTCCGAGGCTGCTCATCTCACATCTCCCTGGCCGGGTTTCCACCCCAGCGCGCGTGTGCCGGCACCTCCTCTCCCTTCATGAGAAAGGAGTGGGCGGCGAGAACGGAGCCGTCACCCATCGTCACTCCGTAGTGGACCAGCGCGCCGACGCCAATCGTGCAGCCGGCACCAATCGTGGTGTGGTCGGATTTGAAGGTGGCGTCCTCCTGTGAGTGGCATTGGATATGGCTCCCGTTGTTGAGCGCGCAGTGGTCCCCGATGGTGGCGAGCGTTCGCTCGGGTATGTGGGCGCCGTCGTCAAAGACCCTCCTGCCGATCCGAACCCCCATCAAACGCCAGAGGAAGGTCTTGTACGCGGTGCCGTCGAAGGAGTGGAGGTAGTCCATGGCGGGCACCTTCCACAGGCGCTCGTACAGCCAGAACCGCGGGTCGTAGATGGAGCAGTAGATGGGCCCGAGCGAACGGAATCCGACCAGGCAGCGCTCCACCAAAATGAAATACAACGGGCTGACCAAGAGGCTCGCCGCCAGGAGCCCGACCGTGGCCAGATGTCCCGCCACGTCGTAAAGCGCGAAGGCGGGAAGGTCCAGCAGGGCGACGATGAAGACGCCGAGCCACCGCGCGAAGAGGAAGATCCCCATGGTGCGGATATTGTGCCGGTTCTTGGCCGCAAGGCGGCGGGGGAACTCCTCCCCGATCCGAAGATGATCGAATCGGGTGTCCCGGTCGACGGTTCGTGGAATCTCGAAGCAGGGTGAGCCGAGCAGGCCTGTGTTCTCGCGAATCGCGCCGTCCAGCGGAACCATCACCTTGGTCGCCAGCAGGCAGTTGTCGCCGGTCCGGTCTCCCGGTGGATAGGTGACGCCATTGCCCAGGAAGCTGTGCGGCCCGATCGATACGCGAGACACGCAGAACGACGTGCTCGAGACTTCGTCGTTGATGATCGCCAGCGCGTCGGCGACCATCGTGCCGGTGCCGACGGAACACAAGTGGGGGTTTGCCTGCCACACCGAGGTGCCGAAGTTCGACCCGGTCTGCTCGACCGGGGACAGGCGGTACCCCAGCCAGCTCAGATAGTGGACGATGTAGGAGCTGTCGCCGAACAGACGGGCGAAGAGCTTGATGTTGCTCACGCGCGTGATCGCCCGCTGTACCCTGTCGTGGAAGCCATATAACGGATAGACCCTGTCCGGCTCGACAAACAGGTTCAAAAGGCGAGGGATCGTGACCACGAGGGGCAGGCCGATGAGAACGGCGCCGAAGACCAGAATCAGCGAGAGTTCCAGTGCGTCGATCGAGAGCTCCCGTAACGTCAAGACGCCGACGCCTGCGGCACTCGGATGCAGAAGCCTTGCCAGCGACGGCACGACCTGCGCGAGCAGGTACGGAGTCCCCTCGAGGAACGGCAGGTACACGAGGAAGACCAGGAGCAGCGTGCCGGCGGAGAAGGAGACCCGTCGCAGCGTGCCGCAGGGCATTGGCGCGACTCTCAGGTAGTCCACCTCCGTGCGCTGTGCCGGACATCCATGCCGTCGCTCGCCGGCGGGTATCGCCTGGCCGCTGTGCAGCGCTGAGGCGTGACCGAGTTGCGCCCCATCCCCCATCGACGTGTCGATGTCGAGCACAGTCTGCTCGCCGATGAAGGCGTCCCGGCCGACCGTGACCCTTCCGGTCTCGATTCGACCTGCATGCGCCCGGTAGCACTGGAAGAACGACTCCCTGCGAATGATCGTTCCCGCGCCGATGGTGAGCAGGTCGGTGCATACCGGTATTCGGCGGGAGAAGATCGCGACGCCCGAGCCGATCTTCGCGCCGAGCGCCCTCAGGTACAGCGCGTAGATAGGAGAACCGACGAACAGGAGGGCGCACGGGTTCGCCCGGATCAAGGTCTTGACGAACCAGAAGCGGACGTACGCCAGGCTCCAGAGACGGATCCTCCCGGGCTTCCAGCGACCGATGAGCACCCATTTCGCCAGGATCGGCACGCTGCACACGACGAGAAAGGTCGCGGCGCCGCATAGCACGAGCCGCAAGTAGATCTCGACCATGTCCGGGGCCGCGGAGATCCATTCGTAGGCCAAGCCTGCGCCGAGCACGGCAAGGTAGGAATAGCCGAGAAACGACAGGAGCTGCAGCACTCCACAGGCGACGTACTCCAACCTGCTCGCCGGTGCGACCGCCTCGGTCGGTGCCGGCACCGGCGACTGGACAGCGCGGGGCTCGGCGTCGGCGAGCGCTGCTGCAAGGCTCCGGATCGTCGGATGCCGGTAGACGTCCTGCATCGATATCGACGGCAGGTCCCCTCGCTTCCTCACCCGCGCACAGAAATGGGCCATCACCAGGGAGTCGGCGCCCAGCTCCTCGAAGAAGTGGCGATCGACCGGCACGCGGTCGACGCCCAGGACACCCGCCAGCACTTCGGCGAGGACGCTCTCGGAGCTAAGGGTGGCGGCGCGGCGCCGCTCCTCGATCACCGTCGATTCAGGGTTCATCGCACGACCTCGTAGAAGAAGTCCGACAGGCGCAGGTCCCTGCCGGCGGCGACCGCTTTGTCATACACCCACTTGCCGACCGCCAGGTCGAGCATCCCCATGCCGAAGGGCGAGAAGATGATCGGACGGCTGCGATCGACAAATCGGCGTTCGAGCATGATGTCGGCAAGCGTGCCCGACACGAAGCTTCTGTCTCCCGTCCGCTTCTCGGCGAGATGGGGAGAGGTGTTCGCCTTCATGACGTGCTCGACGTCGTCCACCACGTTCTGCGACCTGAGGAGGATCTCGGGTGCTAGATCGCGAAGCGAAATATGCAGCACCAACGGGTTGTGTTCGAAGAGGGCAGGGTCGGTGATGTAGGGCGTCGAAGCCACGGTCGTGAAGACGATCAGATCGCAGGCCCTGACGAGTTGTGCCACGTCGGGGACAATCGTGACCGTGCGGTGCCGCTCGGGACGGCAGGCGGTGTTTCTGAACTTCTCGCTCTCGAGAGGCACCAGGTCGTACAACCGTACTTCCTCGATCGCCCACCCCGTGTCGATCAGGAACTCGTAGACATACCGGGCGATGAACCCGGTGCCCACGATTCCCAGCGAGCGGGCCCGCCGCGATCGCCCCCCCAGCCAGTGCGCGGCGAGAACGGCCGAAGCGGCTGTCCGTGAGGCCGAGATGATCGAACTCTCGAGTATGGCAAAGGGGTAACCGGTGTCGTAACGATTGAGCACGAGGACGGCCGAGGCACGCGGAAAACCTCGCTGGACGTTGCCGGGGAAACTGGCGATCCACTTCAGCCCGGCCACGTCGAAGCCGTCTCCCAGGTAGGCAGGAAGCGCGATGATCCGGCAATCGGGCTTGTCGGAGAACCGCAAGAAGTAGCTATCGGGGTTGACGGACCGTCCGTTGGCGTGCGTGAGATACGCCCCCCGCACGATCTCGATGCATTCCTCCCGATCGGCGCGGATGATGTCGGAGACGGTCTTACCATTGATGATCGAAAGCTCGAACGGCACGCCTCCTCCTACTCGAGCCTGGACACCCAGCTCGCATCGAACACCGTGTCGAGATATGCCGTACCGCGGTCCGCGCACAGGAACAGCACGGTGGGCCGCTTGGACCTTGTCATCTTCTCCGAGTAGCGCTTGATGGCCGCGAACGCGGACCCGCTGGAGCCGCCGGCGAACAATCCATGGATCGTGAGGAGTTCCCGGCACGCCTGAATGGCCTCGCGCTCGGGAACCAATACGACGTCGTCGATCTCGGCATGCGACAACAACGGTGGGACGATGCTCGACCCGATGCCCGGAATATGACGTTTGCGGGGCGCCCCGCCGAAGATGACGGAACCTTCCGTATCGACGGCGATGACCCGAACGTTCGGATAGCGCTCCTTGAGGCGGCGCGACACCCCGGCGATCGTTCCCCCGGTGCTGACGCCGATGAAGACATAATCGAGCGAGTCGAAATCGGCGCAGATCTCGCCCGCCGTGAGCTCGTAGTGCGCCTCCATGGCGTCCAGATTTCCGTACTGGTTCGTCCAGTACGGGTTCGGAACGGTGGCGCAAAGATGCTTCACCATCTCCAGGCGGGTCTTCAGAAATCCGCCCGTGTCGTCCAGGTCCTCGACCTTCACCACCTTTGGGCAGATGCGCCGGAGGAACGACTCGTACGTGCTGGAAATCTTGGGGTCGATAACCGGGATGAATTTCAGGCCGACCAGGTGAGTGAAGGCTGCGAGAGCGGCGGCGAAATTCCCAGAGGAGGATTCGATCACCGTCGTCTCGTCGCGGATCTCACCTCGCTCGGCGGCTCGCTTTAGGATCCAGTAGGCGGAGCGGTCCTTGATGCTGCCAACCGGGTTGACATACTCCAGTTTGGCAAATAGGTGGATGCCCTTCATGGCCAATGGCACGTGCGGGGTGGGTCGTAGCAGATTGCCCAGCAGTTCCAAGCGCGCGGCGAGAGGTGAGGGCGGACCGGCGGTCGGGAGGCCGACCCGGTCCGTTTCTATTCCAAGTCGAGATTCGAAGGGGGCCCATTTGCGAGATACCCTGCCCAATTGCGAAATGGGCGTCCGTGTCGATGTGCCATTGTGCCGAGGCATGAGCAGTCCAAGCAAGTTGTTGGCTGACAAGGCGCATCTGGCGGAAACTCCGCCAACCCCGCGCGCACCGCATTCTCGCGATGGCAGCGGGACCGATGTACAAAACACTCGCGCTGTAGGTGGCGAAAGGCATTATGCGTGCCATGCAATTTCATCCCGGACTAAACAGACAGTTTGCATTACCTGCTGCTTCGCGGCCGCTCCGTAGAGAACTCTTTGAAACCGCGGGGATTGTGAGCCAGGAGGACATGCGAGGGTTGATTGATCTGGGGATCGAGAGGGGCGTTGAGCGATTTGTCCCGCTTTTGTCCCGTTTCGGATACGTCCGGACATGATTTGTAGAATTGGGATGCTCAGACAAAGCAGGTGGGGGGGCTGGCAGGTGGTGCTCCTAGCCGGAAGTCGCCTTGCGGGACCTACGGGAAAACAACCTGCAGGCAGAGGGGTCAAGGGTTACATAGTTCTGGTAGAACCTTCGGCCAACGCGCCACAGGACACCGCTGGCAGCAGTGGTCATCAGCGTCGCGAACCTTTCAGGGCCACGCAGCACGTTCCCGCGTGTGGAGCGAGCCTCGCTCGCACCCCCTTCACTCCAAGACCAGCGAGTAGACCCTCGATCAACGCGAGATTCATCGGGCAAATCAGGTCTCTGGACTCGGTCCGGAGCGAATCGAAGGGGCAGTTGCGTAGCACTACTTCGCCTTCACCGCCGGTCGTTCCCTGCGGTTCAAAGCCGAGGGCCTTCAGCGCCCGCGCCGCCCGGCTGAGGGGGCCGCCCCGTCCTGTG
The DNA here is from genome assembly GCA_005893275.1 of Candidatus Eisenbacteria bacterium. Lineage (NCBI taxonomy): Bacteria > Candidatus Eiseniibacteriota > Candidatus Eiseniibacteriota bacterium. The sequence continues at coordinate 9,011 of VBOW01000017.1, forward strand.
CCCGCAGCGGATTCCTCAGCCAGCCGCTTGCCACATTCGCGGGCCGCGTTTCGCAGCGCCTCCAGCGTGGCGCCGGCTCCCGCCTTGGCCAGCGCGTGGGCGAGTACGTGCGCAGCAAGCTCGTAGCGGCGCTGCGGGAGGCTCACGTCGAACTGTGCGGAAGAGCGGCGGTAGAGCTTCGACGGGCGCCCGGCGCCTGGACCCTTGCGACCCGAGAGCCTGCGGAACGTGGCTTGTAGGAGGTCCGCTTCCACAAGCTTGTCGAGGTGGAAGGCCGCCAGAGCGCGAGACACCCGCGTCGACCGGGCCGCCTCGTCCCGACTGACATCCCCACCCCGCCCGACCACGTACAGGTAGAGCTTCCGGCGAACCGGCTCGTCGAGAGCCGCGAGACCTTCCAGCTGTTTGGCGAACTCCTTGGAATTCATTGGATTGGGTCCATTCTAAAACGTACGATCGCTTGTAAAAAGACTTTATCTGAATCGCTCCCGCGTTCTAAACATCAGATGCATTAGTTATAGAAAAGGAGCAAAGCACCGAGAACCCACCCTACCGGAGGCATCGCCGGGGAATCTGCGGGGCGCGGTCCACCCCCCGGTACGAGAGGAGGAACTGTATGGGCAATGCAAGAACCATCGCCATGGGAGGCGCGGAGCTGGCCGAACCGTCCACCGCCGCACGAGACACCACCAGGCCTTCGTACCAGGCCTATCGGATCCTGCACTTCGGCTTCACGGTGGCGCCCATCCTTGCGGGTCTCGACAAGTTCTTCAACCTACTAGTCGACTGGTACAAATATCTGCCCAGCGTGGTGAGCAACTTGGTCGGCGGCCACGGCCATGCCCTGATGTTGGTCGTGGGCGTCATCGAGGTGGTAGCGGGCGTCGGTGTGGCCCTGAGGCCACGGATCTTCAGCTACGTGGTCGCGGTCTGGCTCTGGGGCATCATCGTCAACCTGCTCCTGATCCCGGGATACTTCGATGTGGCGCTTCGCGACTTTGGCCTATCCCTGGGTGCTCTGGCGTTTGGGCGGCTGAGCTCCGAGTACAGCGACAAGTAACGGCGAAGGCAACCGGCACGAGACCAGAGGGCTTAGCCCCCCGACGTCCCTCCGCGGTGCGGGCTGCCCGCTGTCGGCGGCTGGCTGTTCCAGATATCGACCACGCAGCGCCAGACCCCATCTGGATCCTTGCGCCACACCGTCACGGCCTTCCCATTGCTCGTGTGAGTGGTGCCGGCGGGGTCCGCGATCGTGAACTGGTTGGTCCCGATCTCGTAGGCCATCTTTCCGCCGGGAGCCACGACCACCTCTTGAGCTTTCCATGTCACCTGGAAGCCTGGGGCTTGGAACCCGGCCGCGACGTATTGTCGAATCGCGTCTTTGCCTTTCAGGGCCGCCATGTCGGGCGGCATGAGCGTAGCATCGTTGGTCCAGTACGCGACTGTTCGCTCGAGGTCCTTTGCGGCGGCGGCCGAAGCCCATGCTTGATCCTGCGCGAGGATGTCTCGGCGTTCGGTCTCAAAGTCCCGCTGAGTGGAGCTACATCCGAGTAGGAAGGTTGGGAGGAGGAACAGACACAGCGCGAACGACCTCATGAGCACCCCCTGACTCTGGTCGGTGAGAACCACTCATCGCACGCGCCCCTTCTAATCAATTCCTGCCGTCCGATCCTGTCGGGCGGTCCAGATCGATCTGCCGTGAGGCGGGCCCTACGGTTCGGGTCGGCCGGCCGTCGAAAACATAGCCCTGCCGCACGGACTGCGAGCCGCATCCCGCGGCGCAGTTTTTCGCCCAATCGCTCGCCACGAGGACCCTTGTTCCGTCTCTCGAAGGCACCGCGTGGGGCTCGCATCGGTAGCATCCCGCGTAGTCGCTGTGCGTGTGTCCCCAGCGTTGCAGGGCGCGACTCCCGTCCGTCTTGACCGAGATCACCTCGTCCCAGTAACGCTTGCCGATCTGGGATGGATTGTTCATGTACGTGACGTAGGCCCATCCGGGCCGGTCCAGATTCCGCATGGACACCCATCCCACGGATGCCTCGTTCTCCGGATTCGTGAGTCCGAGGACCGTGCCGTCGTCGAGCTTCACCATCGTCACACGGCCTATGTCCGGCCCGCCGACACAAGCCCTTCCCCCGACGATGACCTCTTCGCCGGTCTCCGTGAGACCCATATCGGCATGCTTGAGCGGGAAAATCCAGCCCTGGGACGGAGGAAAAAGGGATGCGTAGGCTCCTCCGGGATCGCATACCGTGCCGGGCGACATGGGATGGGCGCTCAAAGCGAGGGTGCCGGGATCGACGCCCAGGATGCGATGCGCGTCGGCCGTCACCAACGAATCGGTCGAGCCGCCGCGATAGATTTTGTCGGCGTACTTCACGTCCACATAGTCTCCCAGGGGAGAGATCGAGACGTTGCCAATCGTGTCCGGCGGGGCGGGAAGGGAGGTTGGAAGCGTCAAAATCGGCCCAACGCGGACGTTCGGATACGGCGCGTACGGAGGCTGCGGGTCCATATCCACGACGAATACCGAGCTCCCGCTGCTCAGAGCGACGAACCGGCCATCATTCGATGGATTTCCTTCTCCCTTGCCGAAGCCGTCCACCGCGAGCGGCAGAGGCCACGCCCTGGTTTGCCGACACTCCAGGACGTCGAACCATTCGAGGGTCCGACCATCTTGCGAGACGTTGATCTGCTCGTGGGGATACGCCCGGGAGGGATGCCAGCGAAAATCCCACGGCGCGAAGCTTCCGCAACCCATCCTTTGCACCGGGAGAAATGTCTCCCCATCCAAGGTGAGTTTGCTTGGGGTGCCGCCAGAGCGGTTCTCGATCAGTACCCACGACTGATCCGAGTTCCAGGGTTCCTGTTTGGAATACACGTGCCTCACGTCGGAGCCCCACGTCTTCGAAGGACCCGGCCCAAGAGGGATGGGTGCGCCTGGGTCTCCGGCGATCCTCCTGAATGGCGTGCGAAAGATCGAATCCGGCATGGATACAAGGTAGGCTGGCTTTCCGACTTGAGGCTCCGAACAGACGGAGGAATCCGAGATCATATCCCGGAATCCAGGATAGGTCGTGGCCGAGCTTGTCGCGGGTATGAGAAGGAGAAGCAGGAACCGTTTCATCTGGCCACCTCATCCTGGATCACAAGGCTCCCCTTCAATTGCGCGCTTCCTTTCGCGTCGACCAGCTCGTTGCCGACGGCTGCAACGAGATCCCGATCCAGGTCCGTCACTTCAACAAGCGCATGCTCAAGAGCAGCCTGCGCCTTCCTGAGGGCCCGCGTCGCCCCCGCGGCGTCCGAGGAGCGGAGGCGAACGGCCGCGTCCGCGCGGAAGATCCGGTGCTGCTCCGTCAAAGCCGGCTCGGCATCCTTCAAGAACTTCTTCGCTTCCACCACATCTCGACGAAAGAACGCCAAATAGAACGCAACCTCGGCTGCCGCGTCTCCACGGACCAGCGCGGGGGAGGCATCGTACATGCCGAGGAGCGCGTCGACGGCGGCCTCGGCTTGCAGGCGATTTCCCTGATCGAGTCGGTGCCGTAGAACGAGCGTCATGGCGCCAAGTGCCAATGCCGCCGGAGAGCGTATCGCCCCGGCAGTTCGTACCAGCTCTGCGCTCCACTCGCGCGGCCGGACCCCGGCTGCCGCCAGCCCCATCAATGCCACGACGGCGGCCTCTTCCTTGGCCTTCACCCGGTTCGCCGCGAAGAGCAGGACCTTGCCGCCGTCACTCCGAACTCCGATTCCAGTGCCAAAGGGCTGGACGGTGGCAACCAGCACGCACGCAGACATCAATGCGAGCACCATGGCCCATCGACTGAGGGATGTGAGCGCGGGGATGGAATTGCCGACCCAGAAGGCAACGACCGACAGCGCGAGGCTCGCCAGCGGACCTCCGGCCGCGTAGAAGGCCATCCGCGCCGCGAGCGCGCGCGTGTCCGTGGGATACGCTAGGGCCATTCCGCCCCATGCGGCGGGAAGTCGATTCCATCGGAGGCGAATGCTGGCTCCCTCGCGAGCGAGCCAGACTGGACCGATGGCGAAAAAGCCAAAGCGAAAGCCCATGATTCGGCCGGCGACGAGGTGTCCCGCCTCGTGCACCGCGAGGGCGCACGAAGCACCTCCCAGAAGCATCATGAATGATAGAATCGATCTCAAATTCTGTCCCCGTGATCCAACTACGCCTCGCGCTTCGAGGTCCGCGCGCGTCTCGCGGCAACGCGGCGGTAAAAGGCGCGTACCTTGTTGCGATTTCCGCAACTCTTCATGCTACACCAGCGGCGGCTGTGACTGCGCGAGGTATCCAGGAAGAACCAGCCGCACTCGGCGTCGCCGCATTGGCGCACGAACCGGCAATCGGCCGAGGTCAGGAGGTGGGCCGCGTCGAGCGCGGCGGCCCACGCCAGCCGGTTCGGGTCGGACGCGCCCTTGCGCCACGCCCACCCCGTCGCACGGCCGCTCGGTTGGAGCGTGCGGGCCGCCCACGCCATGCGGCACGCCGCCTCCAGCCGCCGGAGCGGACCGGACGGAGGCGTCTTTCCTCGGATTCTGGCCCTGAACACCGCAGCGATCGCCTCGCGCACCTCGATTGCTTTGGTCAGCGCGCGCGCCGCCGCGCGCGGATGCGATCCGGCCCAGGCGCGCAACCTGCCGACCTCGGCGCGTCCGAGCGCACCCCCGGACCAACCCCAGCGCAGCAGATCGGGGAAGGCGCGCAGCAGCTCGACGGGCCGTTTGCGAAGCCGCCAATCGAGCGTGTTCGCAAAGTCCAACGCCAGGCTTCCACCGGTTCCGGTGCCCGGCCACGGGCTCTTGAATTGATCCTTCACAGGTCCTCCTCCCGCCGCCGCCGACCCGATACTAACCCTCAAAAGCAGTTTGACAGGTTATGTCGCCTGGGTCATCATAACCCATGTTAGCCGATACACGGGTTATATGCTAGGGCCTGTGCGGGCCCCTTACCAGGGGAGGGAACGATGAACGAATGCGAGCGGCTGGCGGACCAATTGACACGGGCACTGAACGGCGATGCCTGGCACGGGCCATCCTGGCGGGAGACGCTCGAGGGGATCACGCGCGAGGCGGCCCTCCATCGACCGATCCCCGAAGCCCACACGATCGCCGAGATCGTCCTGCACGCCACCACCTGGCACGACGTGGTGCGGCGCCGGCTCGAGGGGGAATCACCCGAGGTGTCGGACGCCCAGGACTGGCCCGCCGCGTCGTTCTCCGACGAGGCGGGGTGGTCGGCAGCGGTGGCGCGCCTGTTCGAGACCGGGAACACGCTGGCGGCGACCATCAGACGATTCGAGGCGGAGAAGGTGCATGGGACGCGGCCGGGTGTGGACGGCACGTGGTTCGAGTTGATCATTGGCGAGTTGCAGCACGTGCTCTACCACGCGGGACAGGTCGGGCTTCTCAAGAAGGCACACGTGCGCTTGGCCGTGTGAGCGATCAGGCTGCCCACTCGCCTCCCGACATCGTATACAATTTCTGGCCGGGGTGTCTTCACGGAGCAGGCTGACGCAGGTTTTCGCAAGGGGGATATCATGACCACAACGACGCTTCAGATCCGCAGCCTCATGCCAACCCTTACCGTAAATGACCTCAAGCGGAGCCTTCAATTCTACCGGGATGGTCTGGGATTTGCGGTCGGCGAGGAAATGAAGGAGGGCGGTGAACTCACAGGCGTGCTGCTCGAGGCCGGAGGAGCGGGCTTGGGGCTTTCGCAGGACGACTTTGCAAAGGGCCGCGACCGGGTCAAAGGCGTGGGAATGCGCCTGTACCTTGAGACGGATCAGGATGTCGGAGTGCTCGCGCGGCAAGCGAAGGCGGCGGGGATCACCCTGAACGATGGACCCGGACCTCTCCCGTGGGGGCCCATGGGGTTCACGGTGACGGACCCCGATGGATTCAAACTGACCATCTCGAATCCTGCCTGAGAGGCGGGCGCGGGCGCGGCACGGCGTCGGGTGGGGCGCCGTGTCAGCCCGGGCTTACCCGATCTGGATCTCGGGGGGCACCTCCGGGTTCATCAACGATGCACCCCCGTCTGCGTAAATCACCTGTCCCGTGATCCACTTCGCCTTTTCCGAACACAGGAGCTCCGCGACATTCCCCACGTCCTCCGGGGTGCCCAAGCGTCCCATCGGCGTCCAGCCACGCGTGTGCCAGCTCCGGATAAGGCTCTGGGCTTGCTCCGGGAGCGTGTTCAGGACGCTGTCCTCGGTCCAGCCAGGACTGATGGCATTCACGGTGATACCGCGTTTCGCGAGTGTGACCGCGAAATAGCGAACGAGGGATTCCAGCGCCGCTTTCGCTGAACCCATTCCCACCCATGGTTGCAGCCCGCCGGTGCGGCTTCCTTCCGCGTAGGTGATCGCGAGAACTCGTCCGCCGTCGCGCATGAAGGGAACCGCCTCGCGCACGCCGACCAGAAATGCCTTGGCCTGCGAATCAAACGCGGTGTCCCACTGCTTCAGGGTGATGCTCAGGGGTGGCTCAAAGAACTCGGGCGCCTCAGGCCGTGCATTGCTGACGAAGATATCGAGCGTCCCAAAGGCGGCCTTGACCTTGCCGAGCATGGCGCTGATTTCATCTGGACGCGTCACATCTGCCTGGACCACCACACCGTCGGAGCCGAGCTTGCGCACTTGCGCGAGCGTTTCCTTTGCGGCGGCTTCGTTCCGGTAGTAGTGGATCGCGACCTTCACGTGATCGCGCGCCAGCGCGAGCGCGATCCCTCTGCCGATGCCGCGTGAACTGCCCGTGATGAGCGCGTGTCTTTCACGAGGAGCCATAGGTCCCCCTTCTCGGCTAGGCCGATGCCTCAACGGTTTTGACGGGTCACGGCACGACGGTGCTACTTCGTGTGCCCGATTGCCACCGAAAATGATTCACTCGGGACCCAGCGACCCCGGGCGCACCGTCGTTTTGGCATGACGCCGGAAGCGCGAAACCCTAGCATGACGCCCCATGCACGACGACATGCCGGGTCCCTCGCTTGGCGGCCCCACCCTCGCCCTCATCCTCCTGGCGTTCTCGCTCGCTTTCGCCGGCTGGTTCGTCGGCAAGGGCATTCGGGAGATCCGCACAGCGGATCGGTTCGTCACCGTGAAGGGCGTGGCGGAGCGCGAGGCGAAGGCCGACCTGTCGCTCTGGCCCATCCAGCTCGCCGTCCCCGACGCGGATCTCTCCGTGGCACAGAGCCGAATCAACCAGAACGTCTCGAAGGTGATGACCTTTCTGCGCGCGAACGGAATCGACTCGAGCGACGTCGAGCTACAGGGATTGCGGGTCACCGACACGTACGCGAACCCGTACAATCCCGGAGGACGGCAGGGACCACGCTTCGTCATCCAGCAAACAGTGATGGTCCGATCCGAAAAGCCGGAGATCGTCCGCGCCGCCAGCCAGAAGGTCGGCGATCTCGTGAACGCCGGCGTCGTCCTCTCCTCGGGCCCCGAGTGGGGCGCCGGGGGACCGTCCTACCTCTTCCGGAGGCTGAACGACCTCAAGCCGAGCATGATCGCCGAGGCGACGGCCGAAGCCCGAAAGGCCGCCGAGCAATTCGCGAAGGATTCGCATAGTCGCCTCGGGGGAATCCACAGCGCGAACCAGGGAATCTTCGTCATTCTCCCTCGCGACGCTGCCGGGAGCGAGGGCGGTCCCGGAATGAGCGAGCAATCCCAGATCTTCAAGACCGTGCGGGTCGTCACCACGGTGGAGTACCTCCTGCGCGATTGAGGCCGGGGCGCATCCTCCCACCCCCACACCGGGGCGGGGCTTCGCTGAACGTCCCCGGTCCCTCCCTTTGGCAGCCTTAATGCTTGGTAGGCAAAACCGCCGGCAGGCCGCGACCGGTAGGGAAAGGTCCAGGGGCATCGGATTCCGCCTAGGAGCCCGCCGGCGCTGGCAGTTCGCGACGCCCGCCGGACGAAAGATGACCCTCGGGTGCTTCACAGGCAGTGTGCCCCGGGGATCGGAAGGTAAACTTTGCAATTCTGATTTACACGCGGGGCCAAGAATCGCGATCGACCCGGACCCCGCCGGCGCCGGTGGTGGAGAAAACGAAAATGGCACCCTTGCCAGCTCGCGCCACCCTCCCGCCCAAAGACCACATCGTCCGCTTCTACGAGACCGACTCTTTCCTGTGCGACATGGTCGGGCGGTACCTGGCGGAGGGCTTGGAGCTTGGGGAGCCTTGCGTCGTGCTTGCCACGGAGGGGCACCGCCATGGCATCGAGCGGGTGCTCACGATCCAGGGCGCGAAGATTGCGCAAGCAAAGGAGAAGGGTCTCCTCAACCTGGTCGACGCGGAAGAAATCCTATCGAGCTTCATGGTCGGTGGCCTCGATCGAGGCATGGTCAATCCCGAAGCCTTTCGGGAGGTGGTCGGCGGCCTCCTCGAGCGCGCGTCCTTCCTCTCTCGCGCTGGAAGCACACGAGCCTACGGCGAAATGGTCGATCTCCTCCTTCGTCGAGGCAACGAAGCCGCGATGGCCCGCATCGAGGAGCTGTGGAACGAGCTTCGGAGCACCCACTCATTCCAACTCTATTGCTCGTACCGGCTCGGCCATTTCGCCAGGGAGGAGCATCAGGAGCCCTTCCAGAGGATTTGCGAGGTCCATGGTCACGTGCTCCCGGCCGAATCGTTCGACGCGAGCGCGAGCCTTGAAGAGCGGCACCGCCAAATTGCCAAGCTGCAGCAGCGCGCCCGTGCCCTCGAGACAGAGGTCGCCGAGCGCAAGCAGCTCGATCGCGCGTTGCGGGCCGAGCGGGAGCACCTGCGCGAGGCGAACCGCCGGAAAGATGAGTTCCTCGCGATGCTGGGACACGAGCTTCGCAATCCCCTGAATCCAATCCTGACCGCACTGGACCTCATGGACATGCGCGGGGACGAACACTCGCGACGGGAACGTGAAATCATTCGACGTCAGGCGATGCACCTTGCCGGCTTGATCGAGGATCTCCTCGACGTGTCGCGCGTGACCGGCGGCAAGATAACGCTCCGAAGGGAACCAACCGAGATCGCTTCCGTGATCGCGAGGGCGATCGAGATGGCCAGCCCGCTCCTCGAGCAGCGAGCGCATCTCTTGACGATCGCGGTGCCCCAACGCGGTCTCCTCGTCGAGGCCGATCCGATCCGGCTGCCGCAAATATTCGCGAATCTCCTGATGAACGCCGCCAAGTACACCGAGCGGGGAGGACACATCTCCGTCGCGGCGAGACAACGGGACGGTGAGATCGAGACCGAGGTCAGGGATGACGGCATCGGAATCGCGCCCGAGCTCCTCGCGACGATATTCGAACCCTTCGTTCAGGGGAGCCGCAGCCTGGATCGCGCGGAGGGCGGGCTGGGGCTTGGGCTGGCCCTCGTGCGCAGCCTGACCAGGCTCCACGGCGGGACTGTGTCCGTGCAGAGCGACGGACTGGGGAAGGGAAGCTGCTTCACGGTGCGGCTGCCGGTGCTTTGCGAGGTTCCCCGAACACAGCAGGCGAAATCCGCCGACCCTTCCGGTCCGGCCGCTCCGCCCGAGAAGCTCGAGCGCGTTCTGATCGTGGACGACAACGCGGATTGCGCCCTCGGATTCGCCGAGGCGCTCCGCCTGCTCGGGCACCACGTGGAGGTTGCGTTCGACGGGCCGCGCGCCCTCACCGTGGCGGCCGAGTTCAAGCCGACGGTCGCGCTGATCGACATCGGCTTGCCTGTAATGGATGGCTACGAGCTGGCGAGAAAACTTCGCCAGGCGGCTCGCTCCCGACCCGTGAAGCTCATCGCGGTCACCGGCTATGGTGAAGATGCGAATCGCGCCATGAGCCTGGAGGCGGGTTTCGATATTCACACGGTGAAGCCGCTCGGGCTCGAGAGCTTGCGCAGCCTCCTCGACCGCGAGAACGGCGATCGCTGACCTCGAGCCGCACCCCAGACCGCCCCGCGCCCCCCGCGCCGTACCACACCGCCCGCGTTTCGTCTAAAGATCACGCCTCCATGGGGCGATCTCTCCCGGGACAGCCTCCACTCTTCCCGGCGAGGGATCCATGGCAGATACGACGACCACCCAGCCCATCCCGGGCGACCCCGGCCAAGCGCCCGCGGGCCCGCTTCGCCGGATGCTCCATGCGATCCTCGGCCTGCTCGCGCTCGGGACGATCTCCCTCGCGATTTGGCCTCCGCTCCTCGGGTACATCCCGGGCGCGGAGATCGAAGGGTTCGGCGGACCCGGGCAATTCCGCGTCCTGGCCCTCGTCGTTTCCGCTGCGTTGATGCTGGTCCGGTTCCTCATCCGCCCCGGGAAAGGCCCATCGCGCGAAAGCATCGCCTGGGGACAGTTCGCGAGCGAGGTCGGCGGCACGCTCACGAACGAGCGGCGCAGACCTGGACCCGTGGGCTGGGAGGGCGGTCCGACCGTGCGCTGGACGACGCGCGGCACCGAAGCGAGCCTGTGCGCCTCCACCGATACGAGCCGGAACGACCACACGCAGTTCGCCGCCGACGTTCGGCTGGAGCGCGGCTTTCAGTTCCAGGTGGTTCACGAGTCGCTGCTCACCAAGGCCCTATTCTCGCAGCAGCTTTGGAAATTCGCATCAAGCTTGAAAAGCCGGGAGAGGGCTCCGAGGGGAAAGACCGAAGCCGTGAGCTTGGCGGAGCAAATGGCATTCCTGGCCGAAAAGGAGATCCTGATCGGCGACGCGCGATTCGACAACGCGTTTCTACTGAAGAGCGATAGCCCAGACATCGCGCGTGAGTTCTTCGGAGACGCGGGGGTCGCCTACGGCCTTCACGAGGTCAACGGGCTTCACAAAGGCTGGCACATGAGCCTCATGAAAAGCGGTCCCTCCGGCACGTATCGGCTCTCGCTCGCGATTCCCGGGGTCGTGCTGGATTCGCAGACGCTCCGCGCCGGCCGTGCGTTGGTCGAAGCCTCGATCCGCTGCTTCGTCGACCGCGGCATGCTCGCATCGGGGAGCGACCGGGCGGCCTAGCTTCGTCCCGGGGTCCCGCCTCGCCCGTGCAGACTTTACATACCCCCTCACACCTCCTTGCGGTCCCGGCTGGGCATGGCGACGCCCGCCGGCCAATTTCACGACGCGGGCATCCTATTGGCAGGTGTCCCGATAGTTCGGGGCGCGTGCGGAGGCAAAAGAATCGTGGCACACTATCTGCTGCCCGCCTGTCGCGGGAAGCTTGGACGAAGGAACGCGAACGTCGGCAGCTCCAGATTAACGGGGAGCAGCGGAGTTAGACCGCTGCTCCCTCAGGGTGGGAGGGGAACCAAGGAGGTTCCTCTCCCTACCCGCGAGAAAGGCGGCGCCACTCGAGGCCCGCGTCAGGTCCTCCCCACGCGCAGCGCAATCGTCACCCCCGTAAGAACGACGAACCCTCCGAGGTAGGCCTCCGGGGCCGGCGACTCGCCGCGGATCAGGGATCCGAGGGTCACCGCAATCATCGGAATGATGAGCGCCGTGGTGCTCACGGTCGTCACGTTCCAACGCGAAACCAACCAAGCGTAGAGAACGTAAGCGCCCAGATTCCCGGCCAGAACGAGATAGAGAATCGGCCACCACTCGCTCATCCCGCCCGGGATTCGATGCGGCTCGCGCAGGAATACGCTGACGAGCAGGCATACGGGTGCGCCCGCGAGCGCACCGACGGAATTCGTCATGAAGGGGGACTGGGGCGGAGTGCGTTTGAGGACGATCGTGGAAAGGGAAGCGGTCGTCGCGCCCAGAAAGACCGCGACCAAGGCAACCGCGGGGGCGCCGAGCTTCAACTCCCCGGCAAAGATCATCGCGACGCCTGCGAGCCCGATCACGGCCGCGAATATCTTAGCCTTCTGGGGTCGCTCGAGCCCGAACGCCCAGGCAAACACTCCGGCTGTGAGAGGCACGGTCGCGTAGAGCACCGCCGCGATCCCGCTTGCTACGGTTTGCTCGCCCCAGTAGAGGAGCGAAAAGTTGACGCCGAGGTTCAAGAAGCCGAAGAGCGCCGCCCCGCTCAAGGCGCGTCCCTTGGGAAGCGGGGCGCCCCGAGCACGCGCCACGGCGAAGAGCAGCAAGGCGGCCAGGAGCAGACGCAGCGTCGCGCCCCAAAGCGGCGGCACGGTGTCGTTCCCGAAGCGGATCGCGAGAAACGTGCTTCCCCAGATGAGCGACATTCCCGCGAAGGCCGCATACTCTCCCGGCCTGCGCGGCTCGGGAGTCACCGGGTGGTTCGCTCGCTCTCCAGGAGGACGGCGGCCGTCTCGGTCTTGAATGTGAACGCCGCTCGGAAGACACCCTTGACCGCGACCTGCGCGCCCTCTCGCGGCGCTCCGCCTTCTTTGCTCACGACGATCAGCGTACCCGTCCCGTCATCAACCTGGTAGGCTCCGGTCCCGAAAACGCCGACCGAGCTTGTGACATTGCCGGCGATCCGGACCGTCTTTCCGTCAAACTGCCCCGGGTTGTCGAGAAGTGTCTTGATCGGTGTGGCACCCTGGCAACCCGAAAGCACCATGAGGGCGGCCGCGACCAGGATTCGTGGAGCGAGAGAACGGACCGCGTGTCGCGGTGGCTTCATACCTCCTCCTCGGGACGTCGAGCGGCGGATCATTTTTTTTTGCCGCGGAATTATCTCAGAGCGGGCGTATCGCAACCTATTCAGAATTTGCAGGTTTTGCCCGGTGGTACGCCGGCGTCCACGTTGCCCCTCTCGGGACAGGCAAGGCGGTCGCGGCCTCGCCGGACTGGCCGTCATGAACGTCCCAAGCGGTTGTTATTTCGATTCCTGCAGCTCCTATTCACTCCCCGGGCCCGGTTGGCACGCCCGTTGAGAGCAAACCGCCCGGTGAGGTTCATCGTTCCCTTGTTCATCACCATGCGCTTTGCTCACCGCCCCGGCCGGGCGCGGGTCCGCCCAGGATCCTGCCGTCTGCTGGGGCGAACCATGTACGAGACCGACATCCCATGGTGGGATGCGGAAGCAGGGAAGGAGACGTCAGGATGAAGAGGTTTCTGATGTTGATCTTGGGTTCGGCGATCGCGATCACGGTCGCCGGGGCCGCCATGGCGCAATCGAGCGATCCCGCGAGCGGCAAGTCCGACGCGCAGGCGACGGATAAGGCCAAGGAGACGACGCCGCCGTCGGCCACGCCTCCTCCGGACGCCGGCACCACGCCCGTAACGCCTCCACCCGCGAGCGCCACGGTGAATGAGCGGGCCGCCGCCAAGAGCAACCCTGCCATCGAGCGGGTGAAGGAGCGCGGGCTCAAGGTTTCGACGAAGGAGCGTGCGGACATCGACAAGAAGCTGGACGAAATCGAAAGGCAGATCGAGAACGAGGCTACTTCGAAGGGAGACGCCGCGGTCGCGGGAAGGATCGCGGGCGAGTTCTCCATGACGGCGGACGCGCTCACCGCCGAGCGGAACCAATTCAGCCGCGGCTGGGGCGAGATCCTCGTGGCGCACACGCTGTTCGCGAACGCGAAGAGCGACGTCACCTTCGCCGATATCCTCCAGATGCGGAATCAGGGCATGGGGTGGGCTGTGATCGCGCACGGGCTCGGCTTGAGGCTCGGGGAGGTGGTCGGCGCGGTGAAGACGGAGGGTAGAGTCGCGATGGGTCTCGCCAAAGGGGATGGGAAGCCCGCGACGATCCACGCGAGCACCGGGGCGAACGCGAAGGCGGGAGCCAAGGTCAACGCCGGAAAGACCTCTACCTCCGCGGGGACCGGTATAGGGGTGGGGGTGGATATCGACAAGGCGGCCAAGGGCACGAAGTGAGCGGGCGAATCACCCGGCGCGGGCCAGCGGAGCCGAAGCGTCCGGAATTCGCGCGTCGATAGATAAGGGCGGGTCGCCGGGGCATCCCGGCGGCCCGTTTTTTGCTCTAAGCGTCCATATTACAGGCAATTAGCCTCTAAAGCACGGGGCCGGGGCTGCCGATAATTACCCGGAGTCGAAACACTCCGGGAGGCCGCCCCAGATGGACCGTCGCCGATACTTCATATCGCTGCTCTTTCGCCTGTCCTTGGTTCTCGTCGCCCTGATGCTGGCGGTGCGGGCGATCTACGTCTTTGAAGGAGACGTCGGAGCGTGGTGTCTCGCCGGCGTTTTCGGTTTGAGCGCCGCCGCCCTCCAGATCCGTCCCATGCTCGTGCCCACCCCCGGTCACGCGAGCGCCGTATACACACCCGGCCCCGCGTTTTTCCTGGCGGGACTCTTTCTCGTCCCGGCCGGACCGCTCGTCACGTGCATCGCGTTCGCGCTGGGGCTCTCGGGTCTCGTGACCGCGATGCGCCCGCACAAGATCCTCTTCAATCTATCGATCGCGGTCCTCGCGTACGGCAGCTGCTCGTACTACCTGAAGCTGGGGGTGGAAAGCATCGGCCCGCCGGGGCCTCGTCCCGAGCTCATCGCTGGAGAGCTGCTCCTCGGAGCCGCCGTCCTGGTCGCGCAGCTACTCCTGAGGAGCGTCGCCATCAGGCTCGAACGAGGCGATGAATCGCCGCACTGGGGGGCGTTTCAGCCTCAGGCGGTGACGGAGGCTCTCTTCTGCCTCGCGCTCTCGGTGCCGATCACGGTCCTGGCGCGCATCCACGTCGCGCTCCTGGCCGCGGTGTACCTTTACCTGGGGTTCACCTGGTGGTTCATGGAGCGGTACCGGAAGCATCTGCGGGCGCTGGCCCAGGAGACGGTCACGACCGAAGATCAGCGGCGCTGGGTGGCGTGAAGGTCAGATCCGTAGTGGGTGGAGACGTACTCGTCCACGAGCTTTAGGAAGTCGCCAGCAAGGGTGGGGCCTTTAAGGGTCGTGACCTGGCGGCCATCGATGAACACAGGCGCCTTGGGCTCTTCGGCCGTGCCCGGGAGGGAGATCCCGATATTCGCGTGGCGCGACTCTCCCGGCCCGTTCACCACGCACCCCATCACCGCGACCCGCAGCTCCTCGACGCCCGGATAGAGTGCCTTCCAGTGCGGCATCCGCGCGCGCAGATGCCGATTCACGGTCTCCGCCAGCTCCTGGAAGAACGTGCTCGTTGTTCGGCCGCAGCCGGGGCAGGACGTGACTTGAGGCTGAAAGTGCCGGAGGTCGAGCGACTGGAGAATCTGCTGGCAAACCCAGACCTCTTCGCGGCGATCGCCGCCGGGTATCGGCGTCAGGCTCACGCGGATTGTGTCGCCGATTCCGTCCATGAGAAGCGACGCCAGCCCCGCCGTGGACGCCACGATCCCTTTCATTCCCATTCCGGCCTCGGTGAGCCCCACGTGGAGCGCGAAATCGGTTTCCGACGCGAGGCGACGGTAGATCGTGATCAGATCGCGGACGCCGGACACCTTCGCCGAGAGCACGATCCGGTCGTGCGGCTGGCCGAGCTCCTCGGCGAGCGCCGCGGAGCGGACCGCGCTCTGAAACATCGCTTCGAGCGTGACCTCTTGCGGCTCGAGCGGCTCGGGGCGGCGCGCGTTCGCGTCCATCAGCTCGGTGAGAAGCTCCCGGTCGAGCGAGCCCCAGTTCACGCCGATCCGGACCGGCTTTTGGTGTTCCGCCGCCGCTTCGATGATTCGCTTGAAGTGCGCGTCATGCCGCGCTCCGACGCCGACGTTTCCCGGGTTGATCCGGTACTTGTCGAGGGCGCGCGCGCATTCGGGATGGTCGTGGAGCAGGATATGCCCGCTGAAGTGGAAGTCCCCGATGATCGGGGCGTCGACTCCCGCATCGCGCACGCGGCGGACGATCTCGGGCACCGCCTTCGCGGCCTCCGGGGTGTTGACGGTGACGCGGACCATCTCCGATCCTGCTTGGGCCAACTCGATCACCTGGCCGGCGGTCGCCTTGGGATCGGCGGTATCGGTGTTGGTCATGGATTGAACCGCGACCGGGCGGCCACCCCCGACCGTGACCATGCCGATCGATACGGCGGTCGAGCGCCGCGGGCGCGCGGCCGGGAACCCGATGGAGGGATGCGGGGAATTCGTCATCGCCCGCTGAGTTTACCCGCGGCGCGGACGGGGGTCAAACGTCCTGCCGGATGCGCAGCCCCTCGCGGCGCACGATGCTTTCGGGGTATCCTCCGTCTCGTGAGCTCTCAGGTGCGCGCCATGTTCGCTTCGATCGCCAGGCGCTACGATCACGGCAACCAGATCCTCTCGATGGGCTTCCACCATCGGTGGCGCAGGCTTGGCGTGAAGCTGAGCGGGGCCAAGCCGGGATCCCGCGTGCTGGATTGCGCGACCGGGACGGGGGATCTCGCGTTCGAGTTCCAGCGCGCGGTCGGCCCTTCGGGGCAGGTCATCGGCATCGATTTTTGCGCCGAGATGCTCGAGATCGCGCGGGCCAAAGCTTCGCGCGAGGGACTCCCCACCCGATTCGCGGAGGCGGATGCGCTGCGGCTGCCCTACGAGGATGGATCCTTCGATGTGGCCTCGATCGCGTTCGGCATCCGGAACCTGGACGACCCCGCGCGCGGCGTGGCCGAGATGGCGCGGGTCGTGCGGGCCGGCGGATCGGTCGTGGTGCTCGAGTTCGGGCAGCCCGGAGGCGCTCTGTTCGGTCCGCTCTACCGTTTCTACAGCGCGAATGTGATTCCGCGCATCGGCGGGTGGGTCACAGGGGAGCGCCATGCCTACGAGTATTTTCACCGCACGTCTTCGGAGTTTCCGTGCGGTCCGGCGTTCGTCTCGCTCATGGAGAGCACGGAGCGTTTCTCCGAGGTCCGCGCGCGCCGCATGACAGGCGGGATCACCCACATTTACGTCGGAATCGTGGGGGCCCCATCGTGAGCTTCACGATCGAATTCGCGGTTCGATTCCAGGACGTGGACGCGGGCGGCGTGCTCTTCTTTGGCCGGATCTACGACTACTGCCACCAGGCCTACGAGGAGTTCTGGGGCTCGGAGGGTATCGATCGCGCTCATTTCTTCGCCGGCGCCGAATACCTCGTTCCCGTCGCGCATTCCGAGGCGGACTACCGCCTTCCGATCCGCCACGGCGATCGGATCCGCGTGCGGATCGAGGTGACGAGGGTTGGGCGAGCTTCCTTCACCCTGCGCTACCACGTGATCGGTCCGAAAGGGGACCTTCGAGTGGAAGCTTCCACGGTCCACGCGTTCGTGAACCGGTCGACGATGAGGCCGATCTCGATTCCGGAGGCGTTACGCGCGATTCTTCTCCGCCACTTGCTCCACGAGCCGACTCCGAACCTCGCCGCGTAGAAGTTTTCCCGACTCGTTCCGCGGCAACGCGTCCGCGAGGTGAAGCCGCCTGGGCAGCTTGTACGATGCGAGGGTCCTTCCGGCGTGCTCGCGCAAATCCTCGAGCGTGAGGGTAGCCCCCGGGCGAAGGACCACGGCCGCGACGACCTCGTGTCCCCAGGCCTCGGCCGGAACCGCCACGACACAAACGTCGGCCACGGCGGGATGCGCCTCGATGACCCGCTCCACTTCGAACGGGGAGACATTTTCGCCGCCCACGACCATCCGGTCGGTGCGCCGGTCGAGAACGATGAGCCTGCCCGCTTCATCCCACACGCCGAAGTCGCCCGTTCGGAGCCAGCGCCGGTCGAAGGCCGCCTCGTTCAACCGCTCGTCGTCGAAGTACGCGCTCATCACGGTCGGTCCGCGGACGGCGATTTCTCCCTCCTCTCCCGGGCCGAGCGCGCGCCCGTCCGCGGACCTCACTTCGAGGCGGAGGAACGGGAGCGGCCGGCCCGCGGTCTCCAGGCCCGCGGGCCACTCACGAAGGGGAAGCGTCGCGGCTTGCGAGGTCGTCTCGGTGAGACCGTAGGTGGGCAGCGCCTTCATCCCGAGATCGGCCGCGCGGCGCAGGAGGGCCGCGGGCGCGGGTCCCCCTCCGACGAGGGCGGCGCGGAGGGTCTCCGGGAATCGGCGGGCGCCGCGCGCATCCAGCAGGCGCTCGAGCATCGGAGGAACGAGCGACACGAGGGTGACCCCCTCCGAGTCGATCGCCCGATTCACCGCTTCCGGCTGAAACCGATCGTGGATCAGAACCGTCGTTCCGTAGTAGGCGCTCCTCGTGAGCACCGAAAGACCGCCGACGTGATGGAGCGGCAAGCAGGCGAGCCACACGTCGTCCGCTTGGACCCCGAGATACCGCGCCGAAGCGATCGCGCTCCAGAGAAAATTTCCGTGGCTGAGCACGACCGCGTGGGGCGATCCCTCCGTCCCCGACGTGAAGCAGATCGCGGCCGGCGCCTCGAGCCGGCGCTCGAGCAGGGGCGGCTGGGCCGGTCTGCGGGTCTGTCTCGTCCCGGATGGCCGCGCCGGCTCGGGTGCCGCGGTGAGCGCGAACTCCACGTGCGCGCGCTGCCGGAGCCGCACGCGCTCCGGTTCCTTGGCCTGCCCCCCGATCAGCACGGGCAGGAGCCCCGCGCGGTGGAGCGCGTGAAACGTGGTCGCGAAATGCAGGCCCTGGTCGGCGCCGATCTCGACGGAGATGTGCTCACCCGACACGAGCCCCTGCTCGAAGAGCGCCACCGCGGACGTCGAGACCGCCTCCTCGAGCCGTGGGTAGGTCCAAGTCTCCCCGCCCATGCGCAGAGCGACACGCCCCGGCCGGGCGCGCGCCCAGAACGCGACCGGATCGTAGGTCCAGGCGCCGCTCACTCGGCCTCGACGGTGAACGCGTCCCGCCAGAAATCGTCGGACGGCTTCACGCCCAATCCGGGCCGCTGGGGGACCGCGATCGCGCCGCGCGTCAGCGCGGGGGAGGGGGCGATGTCTTCACGGAGCGCTTCTCCCGTGGCGAGGCCGTGCGCGTACGCGGTCTCGCCGAGGGAGGCCGCGAAGTGAACCGCCGCGGTGCGCCCCACCGCGCTCTCGACGAGCGAGGTCACGACGACCGGCATGTCCCCCTCGCTCGCGACGTTCAGCACCGACCGCGCCTCGCGCAGCCCGCCCAACGCCATCGGCTTCAGGATGAGAATATCCGCCGCGGAACGGTACAGGATCGCTTCGGCGCTTTCGACGCCGCGGACGGTTTCGTCGGCCGCGATCGGGACGGGGGAGGCCTGATGCACGCGGGCGAGTCCCTCGATGTCGTCGGCCGCGACCGGCTGCTCCGCGTACTCGAGACGGTAGCGCGCGAAGGAACGGAGCGCCTCGATCGCTTCGTCGCAGCCCCAAGCCTGATTGGCGTCGATCCGGATCCGCACTTCCGGTCCCACGGCATCGCGCAGGGCGCGAAGCCGCTCCTCATCCTCGGCACGCGGCGCGCCGCCTACTTTGAGCTTGAGGGTCCCGACGCCGGCGTCGACCGCACGCCGGCCCAGCTCCGCCGCGCGGCCGGGGGGCACGCGCGGGATGGTGACGTTCGCCGGCACCTCCCGCAGAGTCTGGGCGCCTCCCAGGTATCGCGCGAGCGGGAGACCCTCCTCCTGCGCCATCAAGTCGTGGAGGGCGCAATCGATCGCGGCCCTTGCCGTCGGCGCCGCGGCCACGGGGGCCAATCGCGTCAGATCGGCGATGACCGCGGCGAACCCATCGCGGGACGTCCCCACGATACGCGCCATCGCGAGCTTGAGGCCCGCTCCGGCCGAGGCATGGGTCTCGAGGCCGAATCCCGGAAACGGGGCCGCGTCTCCCAGCCCTACGCGGCCGGAGTTGTCCTCGAGCGCGAGGATCCACCCGCGCCGGTCGTTCACGTTTCCGTCGGCGCTCGGCCACGGGTCGCGGAGGGAAAGGGAGTAGGACTGGAGACGCGCGCGGACGATGCTCATGGCCGGGAGGGCGCGTCGGGGCGGGGGGGTGCGCTCACGCGATCATCATTCCGGTTGCGAACAGAATCCCAAAGAGCACGTGGAGACGCGCCGTGCCCTTAAGCGCCGCGTTGAGCGAAGCCCCGTCCTCGCGCGCAAGAACCCGCCGCCCCTCGAGCGCCGCGAACGGCACGGTGAGGAAGGGAAGGATCACCCACCCGCTGGCGCGCCCCGACAAGGCCAGGAGCGCCGGGGTGGCATAGGCGACCGCGAGGAGCGCCACATACTCCGCGCGCGCGCCGCGGCGTCCCACCCGAACGGCGAGGGTGCGTTTCCCCGCGGCCCGGTCTCCGTCCAGATCCCGCACGTTGTTCACCACGAGGATCGCCGTTGCCAGCGCGCCGACGGGAATCGCCGCCAACATCACGTCGGGCGAAAGGGTGTTCCCCTCGACGAAGTAAGTTCCGCACACGGCCACCATCCCGAAGAAGACGAAAACGAAGATCTCTCCCAATCCAGTATACGCAAGCGGCCAGGGCCCCGCGGTGTAGGCAATTCCCGCCGCGATCGACGTGAGCCCGATCGCGACCACGATCCAACCCGCCGTGGCCACGAGATAGACGCCGGCCAAAGTCGCGCAGAGAAAGGAGGCGATGATCCCGGCACCCACCTCCGAGGTAGTGAGCCAGCCCATCGCTAGCGCCCGGGGTGGTCCGAGACGCTCGCGGGTGTCCGCGCCCCGGAGAAAGTCGCCCCAATCGTTCACGAGATTGGTACCGATCTGGATGAAGATCGCGCCCAGGAGCGCCGCGAGCGCGGGGCCCGGCCGGAAGCGATGGTCGCGCGCGGCGAGCGCGGACCCGACGGCGACGGGGACCACGGCGGCCGCGAGGGTCGGAATCCGCGCGGCGTGGAGCCACGCGCGCGCGCGGCTCATGGAGGGGGTTTCATCCACCGCTCAGGGGAGACGGCGGAACTTGGAGAAGTCGGGCTTTCGCCGCTCGAGGTAGGCATTCCGTCCCTCCTGCGCCTCCTCCGTCATGTAGAAGAGAAGCGTCGCGTTTCCGGCAAGCTCTTGCAATCCCACCTCGCCGTCGCATTCGGCGTTGAAGGAGGCCTTGAGGCACCGGATCGCGAGCGGGCTCATGGCCAGCATCTCCCGGCACCATGCGACGGTTTCCTCTTCCAGCCGCTCGAGCGGGACGACCTCGTTCACGAGCCCCATCTCGTGAGCCTGCGCGGCGTCGTACTGGCGGCAGAGGTACCAGATCTCGCGAGCCTTTTTCTGTCCCACGATTCTCGCGAGGTAGGACGCCCCGAATCCCCCGTCGAAGGAGCCGACCTTCGGGCCGGTCTGGCCGAAGCGCGCGTTGTCGGCCGCGATCGTCAGATCGCACACGACGTGAAGCACGTGCCCGCCGCCGACCGCGTACCCCGCGACCATGGCCACGACCGGCTTGGGGAGGGACCGGATCTGTTTTTGAAGGTCCAGAACGTTCAAGCGGGGCACCTGATCGTCGCCGACGTAGCCGGCGGCCCCCCGCACGCGCTGGTCTCCCCCCGAGCAGAATGCTTCGGTCCCCGCGCCGGTCAGGATCGCGACGCCGATCTCGGGATCTTCCCGCACGTCCTCGAAGGCTTGGATCATCTCCCGCACGGTGAGGGGGCGGAACGCGTTTCGCACGTCGGGTCGGTTGATCGTGATCTTCGCGATTCCCTCGGCCTTCTCATAGAGGATGTCGGTGAACGTGCGCGCGGGCTTCCACGCGATGCCTACGGCCTGGGTCATGAGGGTCGGCTCCTATTCGTAAGAACGTGACGAGGCTTCGGCGTCGAGCTCCGGGAGCGCCATCCAGTGCGCCGCGAGCGCGTCCGCGAGCGCCTCGGGCGCCTCCAGGTGGACCGCGTGCCCCACCCCGGGAACGATGACGCACGACGATCCGGGAATCGCCTCCGCCATGCTGCGGGCGACCCGGACGTACTTCACGTCGCGCTCCCCGGCGAGGAGGAGCACGTCGCAGCGCACGCGGTCGAGGCGGCTGCCGAGGTAGTCGTGGACGCCCTGGCCCATGCCCCGCAGCGAGCGGGCGAGCCCGGCGGGGAGAGACCCCATCCGCCTCGAACGGAGCGCCGCCAGGGTCGCTGGGGGAAGCTCCCGCTGCGTCTCGAAGAGAGGAAGCATGCTCCAGTAATTCACGAACCACTCGATTCCGCGCTCCTCGATCCGGTCGGCGAGCGCGTCGTCCTCGCCGCGCCGCCTGGCGCGGGCGTGAACGTCCTCGATGCCCGGCGAAGAGCTCTCGAGAATGAGCGAGCTCACGCGCTCGGGTTGGGCCAGCGCCATATGGAGGGCGACGCGGCCGCCCATCGAGTATCCGAGCCAGTCCGAGCGTTCGACGCCCAGGTCCCCGAGGATCGCGTCCAGGTCCCGGACGGCTTCGGCCATGGTGTAGCGCGAAGGATCCGCCGGAGCGCCCGTGGCTCCATGGCCCAAGAGGTCGACCGCGATCGCCGCACGCCCCTCCCCGCGGAGCCTGGGGAGCAGGGGGGTCCAGTCCTCGCTCGAGCCGTTGAATCCGTGCAGGAGCACGATGGGGCGGCCGCGCGCGGGTTCGCCGTCGAGGACGATGTGGTAGGGGACGCCGCGCACGGTCAGGGTCACGAGCCGCTCCCGACCGCGCGGACCACGTCGTCCCAAACGGCCTGATGCCACGCGCGATTCCCGTCCCGCTCGGTCCGGACCTCGATCACCTCGGTCGCGCGGGCCCGAAGCGAGGCGGCCGCCCGGGTCCTGAGCTCCTCCCAGGTGCGTGGGCATGAATAGGGGGTTCCATACATCGCGGCGGCGGGGGCGAAATCGAGACCGTGGGGCGTTCCGAAGTAGCGCTCGAACGCCGCATGCCGCGCAACGGGAAGGAAGGAGAAAATGCCGCCGCCATCGTTGTGCACCACGACGATGGTCGCCCCCACCCGCTCGCCGCGAGCCATGTGGAGCGCATTCAGATCGTGGTGGAACGAGAGATCTCCGGTGACGAGAAGAAGCGGGTCGTTCGAAGCGGCGCTCGCCCCGAGGGCGCTCGAGACGACGCCGTCGATCCCGTTCGCGCCGCGGTTCGCGAGCACGCGCACGCGGTGGGGATGGTTGGGCACGAAGGCGTCGAGATCCCGGATCGCCATGCTGTTTCCGACGTAGAGCGTCCCCGTCTCGGGAAGCGCCTCCAGCAGCACGGGGAAGATCTTCCCCTCGCAAAACGTCCGGGCGCGCTCCAGATGCCGCGCGATCGTCTCCCGCGCGGCGCGCTCCGCCCGCTCGAACTCCTCGCGCCAGCTCGGGAGCGGATCCGCCGCACCGGCGAGGGCTTCCGACAGGGCCTCGGCGAAGGCCGTTGGGTCGGCGGTCACGACTTCGCGCGCCCGACGCGCGGGGCTCCGCCATCCGGCTCCCGGATCCACGATCACGTGGCGCGCGGAAGGATGCCGTGCCGTGTACGCATGAAACGCTTTGGACGTGAGAGCCGCGCCGAACTGGATCACGAGCTCGGGCTCGTGCCGTGCCGCGAACGGCGCCGACCGAAGAAACGCGTCGTAACCGCCGAGGACCGGCCCGCCGGGGCGCGAACCAAACCGGATCTGGGACGCGGGGTCCGCGAGCGTGGGGTAGCCCGTGACCAGGGCGAGCTTGGCGACCGCCGACGCGAGGTCGGGCGGAGAATCGTCGGGGCCGCACACGATGAGCCCGCGTCTCAGCACCCTCGCTGCTTTCGCGATGCGCTCGACGGTCTGCGGCGCGGGTGGAGGAGGCTCGGCCACGATGGACGCTGCGGGCGCCGGAGTGGGCGCCGGCGGGAGGGCGTCGGGCTCGGGAAGGAGCGGCTCACGAAACACGAAGTTGAGGTGCACCGGCCCCGCGGGCGCGCGCCATGCCTCCGCGACCGCGCGGGCTCCGAGGGAGGCCGCGTAGTCGAGCATCGTGGGAGACCCCTCGGGCGCTCCCACTTCGACGAACCAGCGTACGTGGGAGCCGAAGAGCTTGATCTGGTCGATCGTCTGCGGGGCGCCTGTGTCCCGCAGCTCGGGCGGGCGATCGGCGGTCGCGAGGATCAGCGGAACGCGCGCGTAGCCCGCCTCGATGATCGCGGGAAAGAAGTTCGCCGCCGCGGTGCCCGACGTGCACACGAGCGCGACCGGCCGCCGCGACGCCTTGGCCAAGCCGAGGCCGAAGAACCCGGCCGAGCGCTCGTCCAGCGAGATGTGCGTCGCGATCGGGGAGCGGTCGAAGGCAAGCGCGAGCGGTGCCGAGCGCGAACCCGAGCAGAGGACCGCGTCCCGGACCCCCGCGTCGTGGAGCGCCGTGGCGAACCGGTCCGCCCAAGCGAGGTTGATCGCGCCCGGCGCGCGCAGCGGCTCGGCCCCTTCGGCGGCGGGGGCGCCGGCGTCCGCGGAGCGCATCCCCGCGCGCCGCGTCTCGGATTCAGTCGCGCGCGACGGCATCGAGAATCCCTTTCATCTTGAGCTCGGTCTCGTTCCACTCGAGCTCGGGATCGGAGCCTTCGACGATCCCGGCGCCCGCGAAGAGGCGGGCGCGCCGTCCCCGCAGGGCGAGCGATCGAATGCCGACCGTGAAATCACCCTCTCCCCTGCCGTTCAGCCAGCCCATCGGCCCTGCGTACCAGCCGCGGCCGCAGGGCTCGACCCGGTCGATCCAGGCCTTGGCCTCGGTCCGCGGCCAACCCGCGATCGCGGGGGTGGGGTGCAGCCGCGCAACGAGATCGAGGACATGCGCTCCCTCCCGGGCTCGCCCGCGCACGGGAGTGCGGAGGTGCAGGAGATGGGGAAGCCGCATCACCTCCGGCTCCTCGGGCGCGTGCAGCGAGTCGCAAAGAGGACGGAGTGTCTCGAGCAGGTGGCGGAGGACGATCTTGTGCTCGCTCCGGTCCTTCTCGCTCTTCGCGAGGGCGCGCATGAGGGCGTGTTCATCCTCCCCCGGCTCGCAGCGTTGCGTGCCGGCGACCGCCTCGGTGGAGATCTCCCCGTGAGCGAGCCGCGCCAGTCTTTCGGGGCTCGCCCCCAGGAACGCGTTCCCGTTCCCATCGGAGATGAGAAACCGGTAGCACGTGGGATAGGCCGCGCGGAGCGATTCCATGATTTCGATCGCATCGGTCGCGGGATCCAGCTCCAGCTCGACCCAGCGGGCGAGCACGGCTTTGGAGCAGGCGCCCTCCCGAATCCTCGTGAGCGTCCGTCGCACGGCCTCGATCCAGCGGCCCCGGTCCCACGCGGGGGCCGAAGGGGGCTCCAGTCGGGCGAAATTCGCGGCGCCGCTCCAGCCTCCTTCGCCGCCCGTGCCGGATGTCCAACGCGTCTCGACGGTCTCCTCCGTCTGGTTCCCCCAGAACACGCGCGCGGGAATGAAAAAGGCGGCGTCGGGAAATCCAGGCCACCCCGGCCGCGCGCCCTGCTCGGCGAAGGAGAAGCCGCCGATCGCGATTGCGCCGGGGAAGCCCTGCGGCGCCGGACCGCGGTGGCTCGCGGCGCGGAGCAGGCGCCCGATCTTGGCCGCGATCTCCGTGAAGCGGGCGCCGTCCGCGTCGACGCCTGCCCTCGCGACGCGCGCGTCCGCGGCCTCAATTCCGGATAGAGCCCCGACCCCGGCGATCGCTTCCCCCTCCGGCGCTTCCCAGAGGAAGACCGGGCGTCGGGCCGCCTCCTCCCGCAGGGACCGAAGGCAGTCCCATGGGCTTCGTCCGGAAACCCTCGCGCTCTCGCCCGAGATCGAGCCCGGCTCGGCCGCGATCGCGCGCGCGGCTCCTTGCGTATCTTGGAGCCGAGCGTCGGACCGAGCTGCCGCGAATGGAGAGGTGTCGGGAGCCGCCACGGTCGGCCAGTATAGAGAGCGCGCGGACACGCGGCAACTCGAGGATGCTAGGCAATCGCGCGCGGCTATCGTATCTTCCCGCGCATGATTCCCGCTCCGGCCCCCCATATGGCCCTCGGTCTGGTTCTCGGTCTGCGCCACGCGCTTGAGGCCGATCACATCGCGGCCGTCGCCACGCTCGTGAGCCGCGGGCGCAGTCCGCTTCGCTCCGGGCTCATCGGGGGCTTCTGGGGGCTGGGACACCTCGCGTCGCTGCTCCTGGTTGGATTGCCCGTGATCGGGCTCGGCCTGAGGTTTCCTTCCGCCCTCACTCTCCCTCTCGAGCTCGGGGTCGCGGCCATGATCGTCTTCCTCGGAGTGGGCGGGCTCGCGCGCGATCGCTCGCCCGCTTCCGCGCGAGGCCCCGCGCCGTCCCCGCGGCACGACCACTCCCATTCGATCCGCGGCCTTGGAACGAGGCCCTTCTGGGTCGGCGCCGCGCACGGGCTCGCGGGGAGCGGCGCCCTCACCCTCGTGATCCTCGCGACGATGCCGTCGCGCGTGGACGGTCTACTCTACCTTGTCCTATTCGGATTCGGCTCGATCGTCGGCATGGCGGCGGCCAGCGCCGGTCTTTCCATTCCGATCGCGGTTTCGGGGCTCGCCGCCCCCGGAGTCACCCGGCGGCTCGCGCAGGCGGTCTCGTTCGGGAGCGTGATGTTCGGATTGTTCTACGGCGCGACGACGCTCGCCACCGCGATCGCGCGTCACCCGCTCTCCTGAGGGGGATCCGCTTGACGGTCGACAAAGTTGGTGACATTATTCACAATCTTGTTTCCAAGGGGTCTTATCCGCGCGTGCGGCGGGGCACCGGGGGAAAGTGGTTTCCGGCGACTTGAGCACTTCTAAGCCAAAGCAAGCCATTGGGATCGCGCTCGTTCTGCTTGTCCTGGGCGGCTGGTCTTTTTTCGATTCATTCAGCAACGTGGGCTACGCTCCAAAGCAGCCGATTCCCTTCAGCCACAAGCTCCATGCGGGCACGAACAAGATCCCGTGTCTCTACTGCCACTCGAATGCCGAGCGATCGCGTCATGCGACGGTCCCCGCCATGGCCGTCTGCATGAACTGCCATACTGTCGTTCGGACCGACCGGCCCGCGATTCAAATGGTGGCGCAGTACTACCAATCCGGTAAGCCGCTTCCGTGGGTGCGCGTCCATCGCGAGCCCGACTATGTCTATTTCAGCCACCAGTGGCACATCGCGCGCGGGTTCGCGTGCCAAACCTGCCACGGGCAGGTCCAGAACATGGACGTGATCCAGCAATCCAAGGATCTCAAGATGGGTTTCTGCATCAGCTGCCATCGAGCGAACAAGGCCCCGACGGATTGCAACACGTGCCATATATGACGGAACCCACACCGAAGCACTGGCGTTCTCTGGCCGAGCTCCACGGGGATCCCGAGGTTCGGGAGCTTCGCGAGCGCGAGTTCCTCACGCCGTCCGAGGAGACCACCGAAATCCCATCCCGGCGTGATTTCCTGAAGCTGGTCGGGGCCGGGGCCGCGTTCGCGGCAGCGGGCTGTGCGCGGAGACCGGTCGAAAAAATCCTTCCCTACATCAAGGCGCCCGAAGAGGCGATTCCGGGGAAGGCGGTGTGGTACGCATCCACGTGCGGCGAGTGCCCGGCGGCGTGTGGCGTCCTCGTCAAGACCCGCGAGGGACGACCGATCAAGCTCGAGGGGATGAAGGAGCACCCGTTGAGCCGGGGCGGGCTCTGCGCCCGCGGCCAGGCGTCGCTTCTCAACCTCTACGATCCGGACCGGCTTCGTGGCCCCGTCGCGGTCGACCGCAACACCGGGGCGGCGAACGCGACCACGTGGGGCGGGCTCGACGCGCGCACCGCAAACGCGCTGCGCGAGGCGCGGGGTGGCGGCGGCAGGGTCGTCCTCCTCACGGGGACCGTGACGAGCCCAACGACGCGGGCGCTGATCGATGAGTTCCTCAAGATATTCCCCGGTGGCGCGCACGTCTCCTACGACGCCGTCTCGAGCGACGCGATCGCGAAGGCTCAGGAGCTCTGCTACGGAGAGCGCCTCATCCCGCACTATCGCCTCGACCGGGCCGACTTGCTGGTCACGCTCGGAGCCGATCCGCTGGGCACGTTTCTTTCGCCGGTGGAGTTCGCCCGCGATTTCTCGAGCCGCCGCAAACCGGAGTCGGGCTCGATGTCCAAGGTCGTGGCGATCGAGCCGATCCTCACGCTCACCGGAACCAACGCGGACGTCCGGCACCGCGTCCGTCCGGAGCATCTCCTCTGCATCGCGCTCGCGCTGGCGCACGAGCTCCACGTGCGGATTCCGAGAGCGCCCCTTTCCGGCAACGCTGCGGTCGGTGCCGCGCTCGGCGGGTACCCTGCCGAAACCGTGGAGCGGGACGCGGGCCTCAAGCCGGGAACGCTCGCCGCGCTCGCGGACGAGCTTTGGGCCAACCGCGGAAAGAGCCTGGTCCTCGCTGGACCGCAGGCGGCGCCCGCGAGCCAAGCCGTGGCGCTTCAGGTCGCGGCGAATCTCCTGAACATGGCGCTCGGGAACGAGGGCGCGACCGTGGAGATGGCGACACCCTCGCTTCAGGCGCAGGGCTCGGAGGAGGCGGTGCTCTCGCTGGTCGAGGGGATGCGCGCGGGCGAGGTGCAGGTGCTACTCATCCAGGGGGTGAACCCGGCCTACACGCTGCCCGCGGCGCTCGGATTCGCGGAGCTCATGAAACGGGTTCGGTTCATCGTGAGCTTCTCCGACCGCGTGGACGAGACCGCCCGGCACGCCGATTTCGTGGCCCCCGACCATCACTACCTCGAATCCTGGAACGACCATGAGCCGAACCGAGCCGTGCGCTCGCTCACGCAGCCCGCGATCGCGCCGCTCTACGACACGCGCGCGTTCCAGGACACGCTGCTCGCGTGGGGGCGTTCCTTGGGGGCCGGTTCTCTCGCGGCCACGACCGGGAGCTGGCATGACTACCTAAAAGAGCGTTGGCGCGGCGATGTCTATCCGAAGAGCGACGCCGCGGCGTCTTTCGACCTCTTCTGGGAAGGAGCGCTCCGCGAGGGCGTATGGCAGGCGAAGGACCGGGGGAGAGCCCGCCCCGCGTCGGGCGCGTTCCGGCCGGAGGCGCTGAGCGAGATCCCCGCGACGCGCGCACCGGCGCCGTCCGGGGGGCCGCTTTCGCTCGTGCTCTACGTGCCGGTCACGCAATACGACGGTCGCAGCGGGAACAACGCCTGGCTTCAAGAGCTTCCCGATCCGGTCTCGAAGATCTGTTGGGACAACTACGTCTCGATCGCCCCGTCCCGCGCGAAGGAGCTGGGCGTTTCGGAATACGAGATGAAGGCGGACGTGGTCACCGTCGACGTGGGTCACGCCAAGTTCGACCTGCCCGTCCACGTGCAGCCCGGTCTCCACCCGGATGTGGTCGCGATCGCGGTCGGATTCGGACGCACCGCGGCGGGACGCGTGGGGAATCAGGTCGGACAAAACGGCTACGCGTTGGCGCAGGCCACCGGGGGCCGGATCGGGCTGAGCGGAATTCCCGCGCGGGTCACGAGGACGGGCCGCCGGGCGCCGCTCGCCTGCGTCCAGGGACACCAGTATACGGAGAACCGTCCCATCATTTACGAGACCACCTTCGCTTCCTTCCTCAAGGATCCCTCCTCGGGAAACGACGCCCCCACGAGCGAGCCGTCGATGTGGTCGAGGCACCAGTATCTCGGCTACCGCTGGGGAATGGCGATCGACTTGAACGCGTGCATCGGGTGCGCCGCCTGCATGGTCGCGTGTCAGGCCGAGAACAACGTGCCGGTCGTGGGGAAGTCGATCGTCCTCCGGGGGCGCGAGATGGCGTGGCTTCGGATCGACCGGTACTACTCCGGGAATCCCGAAGATCCGGAGACGGTCCATCAACCGATGCTCTGCCAGCATTGCGAGAACGCGCCGTGCGAGACCGTCTGCCCGGTGCTCGCGACCGTCCACAACTCGGAGGGTCTCAACTTACAGATCTACAACCGCTGCGTCGGGACTCGCTACTGCTCGAACAACTGCCCGTACAAGGTCCGGCGCTTCAATTGGTTCGATTACTCGAGCGTGCGGGAGAAATCGCTGAGGCTCGTGCTCAACCCGGACGTGACGGTGCGGTCCAAAGGCGTGATGGAAAAATGCACGTTCTGCATCCAGCGCATCCGCGACGGCAAGGAGCGCGCGAAGGCGCTCGGAGTTCCTGTCCAGGACGGCGACATCGAGACCGCGTGCATGCAGTCCTGCCCGACGCAGGCGATCACGTTCGGCGATATCAACAACCCGAAGAGCCGCGTGTCGGAGCTGATGAAGCGCCCGCGCGGGTACCACGTGCTGGCCGAGCTGAACACCCTGCCCGTCGTGACGTACGAGCTCAAGGTAAGGAACCGTGAGGAGGTGGGCTCATGAGCGACGTCGCCGAGTCCCCCGTGCTCCCGGCCGAGCCCTTGATCGACGCGCGGAAGTCGTTCGCCGACGTGAATCGGGATGTTTCCGCCCCGCTGGAACGGAAGCCCGGGATGCTGTGGAAGGTCTTTTTTGGAATCACGGCCCTCCTGACCCTCCAGTTCTTCATGGAAATCGGATACCAGATGTACAAGGGCATCGGGATTTGGGGGCTGAATCACCCCGTCGGCTGGGCCGTCGACATCACGAGCTTCGTGTTCTGGATCGGCATCGGCCACGCCGGCACGCTCATCTCGGCGATCCTCCACCTGTTCCGGCAGCGTTGGCGCACCGCGATCAACCGCTCGGCCGAGGCGATGACGATCTTCGCGGTCATGACCGCGGGGCTCTTCCCGCTGATCCATCTCGGCCGGACCTGGTTCGCCTACTGGCTCGTCCCGTACCCTAACTGGCGGTTCCTCTGGGTGAACTTCCGCTCGCCGCTCATCTGGGACGTCTTCGCGGTTACGACGTACCTCACGATTTCGATCTGCTTCTGGTACACGGGACTCATCCCCGACTTCGCCTCGCTGCGGGACCGCTCCACCGGCTGGCGCCGCGCGATCTACGGCGCCCTCTCGCTCGGCTGGCGCGGCTCGGAGCGCCATTGGCAGCACTACGAGCGGGCGTACATGATGCTCGCCGGGCTGTCGACGCCGCTCGTGCTTTCCGTGCACAGCGTGGTCTCCTTCGATTTCGCGACGTCGCTCCTGCCCGGGTGGCACACGACCATTTTCCCTCCGTACTTCGTGGCCGGGGCGATCTTCTCCGGCTTCGCGATGGTCGTGACCCTGCTCGTCATCCTCCGCAAGGTCTTCCATATGGAGGAGTACGTCACGCTCCAACATCTGGAAAACATGAACAAGATCATCCTCGTGACGGGGATGATGGTCGGATACGCCTACGCGACCGAGTTCTTCGTCGCGATGTACAGCGGAAATACCTTCGAGCGGTTCACCTTCCTGAACCGGGCCCGCGGGCCGTTCGCGTGGTCCTACTGGATCATGGTCACGTGCAACGTCGTCGTTCCCCAGATTTTCTGGTTCCGGAAGCTCCGGCGAAGCATTCCCGTGATGTTCGTGGTGTCCATCCTCGTCAACGTGGGAATGTGGTTCGAGCGCTTCACGATCATCGTGACGTCGCTCCACCGAGACTTCCTCCCGCCGAACTGGTCCTATTACAAGCCGACGATCTTCGACTACTCCGTGATCGTGGGCTCGTTCGGCTTCTTCTTCATGTGGTTCCTGCTCTTCTGCCGCTTTTTCCCGGCGATCTCGATGGCCGAGGTGAAGAGCGTGCTCTGGAGCGCGAAACGAACCGCCGCGCCGCGCGAACTGCCTCGGGCGAAGGAGCCGGTCCATGTTTCTTGACCGCTTCCGAAAACGCCGCCCGGTGCGAGCCGTGCTCGCCCTCTACGATGACCCCGACCGCCTGCTGAACGCCGCGGCGCTCGCAAAGGAGCACGGACTCGAGGGGATCGACGCGTTCACGCCCTACCCGGTCCACGGTCTGAGCGAGGCGCTGGGCATCAGGAAATCCTGGGTGCCCTACGTGACGCTGGTCATGGGGTTGAGCGGGGCCGCGCTTGGGCTCACGTTCGAGATTTGGACCTCGGCGTTCGATTGGCCGATCAACGTCGGTGGAAAGCCGTACATCTCGCTCCCGGCGTTCATCCCGGTCATGTTCGAATGCGGCGTGCTCCTCGGGGGTACGATGACCCTGGCCGCGCTCATCCTGGCGTGCGGCCTCCCCGATCTGAAGGGCCCGATCCTCGATCGCAATTTCACCAATGACCGCTTCGGGCTCTACGTGCCCGAGCACGGGCCCAGCTGGAACGAAGAGCGGATTTTCAGGATCCTGGGAGGGACCGGGGCCGTGGATTTGAGGGTGGTCCGTGTTTAGGGCGACCGCGCGGTGGAGTCTCTCCGTGCCGGCGGTGGTGGTCGCGCTGGCCCTCGTGGCGGGCTGCTCGCACCGGAAGAGCGAGCCGGCGCTGGAGTACATGCCGAACATGGCCTATTCGCCGGCGGTCAAAGCGCAGAACGAAGATCCTCTGCGCCCCGGAATGTCGGCGATGCGCCCTCCGGTGCCTGGAACCGTGCCGCGCGGGTTCACGCCGTACCGTTACGGCGTCGAGGACAGCCTCGCCGCGCAGCGAGACCTTGTTAACCCCCTCCCGCGCACCGCGGACGTCCTGGGGCGAGGGGAGCGGGTCTTCATGACGTACTGCGTCGTCTGCCACGGGCCCAAGGGGGATGGACAGGGCTACATCGTGCCCAAGTTTCCGATGCCCCCGTCTCTGCTGTCGCAGAAAGTGAGCGGTTGGCCCGACGGCCGGATCTACCACGTGATCACGCGCGGCCAGAACCTCATGCCGAACTACGCATCGCAAATCCAGCCGGAGGACCGCTGGGCCGTGATCCATTACGTTCGCGCGCTCGAGCGCGCCGCGAATCCGCTTCCGCAAGATCTCGCGGCGGCCGGGATCAAACCCGATACGACGGCGGGGGAGACGAAGGCGCCGGCCGGCCCCGTCCCGGGCGCCGGGGAGGGGAAGGCTCCGGTGGGAGGGAAGCCATGAGCGCCGACTCCTTGGCTCACGCGGTCCAGCACCCGGGGGAGAAGGTGCGCGTCGCGCCCGTCTCGGCCTCCATGGGGGTGCGCGCGCTGCTGGGGCTCATGATCGTCATCGGCGTCGTGACCTTCCTCCTCGAGGTGAAGACCGACCCGACGCGCGCCTACGCCGCGTGGCTCCACAATTACTGGGTCTTTCTCTGCCTCGGCCTGTCCGGCACGTTTTTTACGGCGATCCATTACCTGGTCGGAGCGACCTGGAGCGTGGCCGTGCGGCGGATCGCCGACGCCTTTTCCTCGTTCGTGCCGGTCGCGGTTCTCCTCTTTCTGGTCGTGGTGATCGGCATCCCGCACATTTACATCTGGTCGAGCCCGGCGGCGACCCAGGGCGAAGAGTGGAAGCTGATCGCGAAGGGGGGCTATCTCTCACCGAATCTCTTCGTGCTGCGAAACCTGAGCTTCCTCGCCCTCTGGGTGTTCTTCTCGTGGTTCTTCGTGCGGAACTCGACCAAACAGGACGAGACGCGCGACCTTTCGCTCTCGAAGGCCAATCTCAAGTACGCCCCCATTTTCGTCCTCACGTTCGCGCTCACCTTCACCCTCGCGAGCTTCGACATGCTCATGTCGCTCGAGCCGACCTGGTACAGCACGATCTTCGGCGTCTACTGCTGGGCGGGTCTGTGGCAGAGCGGTCTCGCCGCGATCGCGATCACGGCGGTGCTCCTGAGGCGCCAAGGGGCGCTGCAGGGGGTCGTGAGCCGGGCCCATTACCACGACCTCGGCAAGAACATCTTCGCCTATTCCGTCTTCTGGACGTACATAGCCTTTTCGCAGCTCATGCTCATCTGGTATGCGAACTTGCCTGAGGAAATCGAGTGGATGATCCACCGGATCTACACCGGATGGGGGGCGATCGCGATCGTGGTGGGCGTGCTCAAGTTCGTGATTCCGTTCTTCGTGCTGATGCCCCAGAAGGTGAAGGAGAACGAGATCGCGCTGCTCACGGTGGCGAGCGCTGTCGTGATCGGCCAATGGCTCGATATGTACTGGGTCATCTATCCCGCGTTCTCCCCGGAGCACGCGGTCTTGAGCTGGAATGAGGTGGGCGTCGCGGTGGGCTTCATCGGCCTGTTCGGCTGGACGGTGCAGTGGTTCTTGAGCCGCCATCCGGCCGCGCCGCATGGGGACCCCTACTTTCAGGCAAGCGTGAGGTTCCACGCGTGACCGGCACGATGCGTCCAGAACCCGACCCGCGGCACGAGGAGAACGCCGTGCCCGGTCTCGCGATCGCGCAGTTCGTGGTCACGGGCGTGCTCCTCGGTCTCATGGCGACGCTCGCCTACATGGCGGGCATGCGCTCGGCCGGGAGCGAGGGCGGCGAGGCGCGCGCGACCGCGGCGAAACCGGGAGCGTCGGTGGATGTCGCGTCGCTGTTGAAGCCGACGCCCGAGCTGATCGCGAAGGGGAAGAGCCTCTTCGCGGTCAACTGCGCTTCCTGCCACGGGCCGAACGGCTTTGGGGACGGGCCCGCCGCGGTGGCGCTCAACCCGAAACCGCGAAATTTCCACGAGGGGTACTGGAAATACGGAGGGGGCGTCGCCCGTATCGTTCAGACCGTCTCGACCGGATCTCCCGGGACCGCGATGGCCGCGTTCACGAATATCCCCCTCGAGGATCGCTTCGCCCTGGCGCATTACGTGCGTTCGCTTTCGCCGAAGCCCGGGGAGGACAGGCCGGAGGATCTGGCCTGGCTGGGTCCGATCGGGGGAGCGCCGGGCGCCGGCGCGGGACCGGGAGGGACTCCGGGCGGCACGCTGGGCGGTCCCCCCAAACCCGGTCCCACGATTCCCGTGGAAGTGGCGATCCGCCTTCTCGCGGAGCCGAACCCGCCTGTGGGTATGGCCGCGGCGGCCCCGGCGGACGGTCCCGGCGCGTCGCTCTATGCCGAACGGTGCGCCTCGTGTCACGGCGCATCCGGCGAGGGGGGAGTGCGGGTGCGCATGCTGGGCTCCGCGCCGTACGCTTACGTGACGACCATGAAGATCTCGACTTCGCGGACCGGGTGGGCGGGAGACCCCGCGCGGTTCGAGAAACTGGTTGTGGAAGGAATCCCCGGGTACGTGATGCCCGGAAGCGGAAATCTCTCGCACGCCGAGATCCGTGGGCTATACGATTTCACCATGAGCCTGCGGGCGCGGCAGGCAGGAAGCACGGCCGGGAACGCCGCGTTCCTTCCTGCTCCGGCGCCGGCCGGCGCGAACCGGAGCTGAAATGAAGAACCGAAAGGGCTGGGCGCTGTTTCTCATCGTCGGGTTGAGCGTCGCGGCGGCGCTCATCGCAAGCCCCGCCGGCGCGTGGCTGCTTCACCCCGTGACACCCGTGGCGCGCGACGTGCGCTCCCTCTTCTACAAGGCGGTGGCCATCACCGCGTTCTTCTTCATCGTCGCGGAAGGGCTGCTCCTGGTCGCGGTCCTGCGCTTCCGCGCCAAGCCTGGAGTGCCCGCGGCCACCTGGCATGAGAACTTGAGGCTCGAGCTCGTCTGGACCGCGATCCCGACGCTCGCGATGGTGGTGCTCTCGGGGCCCGCCTTCAGCACGATGAAGTACATGGAGACCATCCCGAAGTCGGACGTCCAGATCGAGGTGGTCGGGCACCAGTGGTTCTGGGAGTACCGCTATCCCAAGTACGGCGTCATCTTCGCCAACGAGCCGCTCGTCGTCCCGGCGGGGAAGATCATCTCGGCGAATGTGACATCGATCGACGTCGTGCACAGCTGGTTTGTGCCCGATTTCGGCATTAAGATGGATGCGAACCCGGGGAGGATCAATCACGTGTGGTTCCAGGTGGACCACCCGGGCACGTTTGAAGGTCAGTGCGCCGAGCTGTGCGGGGTCCTCCACGGCAAGATGTTCATCACGGTGAACGTGGTGACCCCGGAAGAGTTCGAGCGCTGGATCGAGCAGAAGAAGAAGGGAGTCTAGGAAAAGATGGAAGCCGGCACCGTCGTCGCCAGACCGGTCCCGCCGCACGCGGCGGCCGCGTACCCCGGCACGAAGCCGAGGTCAGGCATTTTCAAGTGGCTCCTCACCAGCGACCACAAGCTGATCGGGGTGATGTATCTCTGGCTCGCATTTTTCTTTTTCTCGATCGCCGGCGCGTTCGCGATGGTCATGCGGGCGCAGCTTTCGGCCCCCGGGCTCCATGTCCTCCGTCCCGAAGTCTATAACCAGCTCATGTCGCTTCACGGGACGTTCATGGTCTTTTTCTTCACCATACCCATCATGGCGGGGATCGCAAACTACGTCGTGCCGATTCAGCTCGGCGCGCGCGACATGGCGTTCCCGCGCTTGAACGCGGTGAGCTTCTGGCTCCTGGTTCCGGCCGGTTTGCTCATGCTCTCGAGCCTGTTCCTCCACGGAGGGTCGGCGGCGGCCGGCTGGACGAGCTATCCGCCCCTCACGGACCGGCAGTTCTCCCCGGGTCCCGGCGTCGATCTTTGGATCCTGGGGCTCCATCTCGCGGGGGCATCGTCCATCTTGGGCGGGATCAACTTCGTTGTGACGATCCTGAACCTCCGGGCGCCCGGGATGACGATGTTCAAGATGCCGATGTTCTGCTGGACGGTGCTCGTGACCCAGACGATCATCCTCTTCGCGACCCCGGTTCTCGCGGGGGCGCTCACCATGGCGCTCACCGACCGCATGTTTGGAACGAGCTTCTTCCATCCGGCGGCCGGAGGGGATCCGGTCCTGTGGCAGCACCTCTTCTGGTTCTATTCGCACCCCGCCGTTTACATCATGGTGCTTCCGGGCATGGGAATGATTTCCCAGATTCTGCCGGCGTTCTCGGGGAAACGCCTCTTCGGCTACAAGGGCATGGTGCTCGCGACCGCCGGAATCGGGTTCATCGGGTACCTGGTCTGGGGCCATCACATGTTCGCCACCGGCATCGACTACCGCCTCCGCCAGTTTTTCAGCTTCGCGTCGATGGTGATCGCGGTGCCGACCGGCATCAAGATCTGGTCCTGGCTCGCGACCATCTGGGGCGGCTCGCTGCGATTCCGGACCCCGATGCTCTTTGCCGTCGGATTCATCGCGCTCTTCATCATCGGCGGGATCACCGGCATTTGGCTCGCGCTCGTGCCGTTCGACATCCAGGTGCACGACACCTACTTCGTGGTCGCGCACCTGCACTACGTGCTTTTCGGCGGTTCGCTGATGGCGATCATGGCCGGGATCTACTACTGGTTCCCGAAAATCTCGGGGAAGCTCTACAACGAGTTCTGGGGAAAGGTGCACTTCTGGCTCACGTTCATCGGGATGAACCTCACGTTCATGCCGATGCACATGATGGGCATGCTGGGAATGCCGCGCCGCATCTATACGTATCGCCCCGAGTTCGCGAGCTGGAACCACGTTGCAAGCGCCGGCGCCGCCGTGCTCGGGGTGGGCATGACGATCTTCGCGGTGAACATGCTGTGGAGTCTGGGACGCGGTAAGCGCGCCCCCGTGGATCCGTGGACCCATTCGGCCGAGACCCGGACTCTCGAGTGGACGGTCAGCTCGCCTCCTCCCGCCGAGAACTTCCACACGATTCCGGTCATCCGCTAGAAAGCGTCCCCTCGCGGGGCGAATCGAAGGCCCGCTCCCGCGAGACCCGCGATGCCAGCGAACCGAAGCCGCCTGCCGAGCTTCTTCGTCGTCACGCTGGGGCTCGTCTTCGTGCTCGTGGTTTGGGGCGGAATCGTCCGGCTCAGTGGCTCGGGGCTCGCGATCCCCGACTGGCCCCTCGCGCACGGGGGCGTCCTGCCCAAGCAGGAGACGCGGGTGATGATCGAGTACATCCACCGCGTTCTCGCCATGACGGTGGGCGTCTTCACCCTGGGGCTCGCGATCGCGGTCTATGCGATCCCGCGCTACCGCGCCCCGCTCGGAGGTATGATGGCCGTCGCGCTCGTGACGCTCGTGGTCCAGATCGTCATGGGCGGACGCGTGGTCCTGGAGGAGCTTCGCGTCCAGCGGGTGGTGGCCCATCTCCTGCTCGCGTTTCTCTTCTTCGCGATCCTTCTCCGGATGACGCTTCGCGCCCAGGATCTCGATCGCGGCCCAGGGGAGAAGGGCGTGGTCCAGGGGACCAGGGGGCTCAGAGCTTGGAGCCACGCCGCGGCGGGTCTGGTGTTCGTGCAGGCCGGGCTCGGCGGATGGGTCTCCTCGTCGGGAGCGGGGCTCTCGTGCCCCGATTTTCCTACCTGCCAGGGGTCCTGGTTCCCCAGAATGGAGGGGCTCGTGGGAATTCATTACGCACATAGGCTCGGCGCCTACGTGGTCTTTGCCGCGGTGCTCGGGCTCTTGATCCGCGCGGCTTCGGCGCCGCTTCCCCCTCGGGCGAGGTGGCCGCTGCGGATCGCGGGGGTGCTGGTGGCCTTACAGATGCTGCTCGGAATCGGCAACGTGGTGCTGGGGCTGCCCCTGGCGGTCAGCGCGGGGCATCTGGCGACCGCGCTCGCGCTGTTCGGAACCCTGCTGGTCGCGAACCATGAGCTTGCCCGTCTCTAGCTATCTCCAGCTCACCAAGCCGCGCATCGTCCTCCTGGTGCTCGTCACGGCTCTCGCGTCTCTCGTGATGGAGGGATCGCTGCTTCAAAGACCCTGGCGGTTCCTGCTCGTGCTAACCGCGATCACCATGGTGGCCGGCTCCGCGAACGCGTTCAACCAGTACTTCGAGCGGGATCTCGACGCCCAGATGGCGCGGACGCGCACCCGCAGACCGCTCCCTTTGAATCAGATGCTCCCCAGGAACGCGCTCTTCTTCGCGATCGCCCTCGGAATCCTCTCGGTCGCGCTTCTCTTCTGGGTCGGGAGCGGGCTCAGCGCCTGGCTCGCGCTCGGGACGATCCTCTTCTACGGTTTCGGCTATACGCTCTGGCTCAAGCCGCGCACCGTCCACAACATCGTGATCGGCGGGGCGGCGGGAGCCATGGGCCCCGTGATCGCGTGGGCGGCGGCCAGCGGCGGCTTGGGACTCGCTCCCATCCTTCTCTTCCTCGTGATCTTCCTCTGGACGCCGCCTCACTTCTGGGCGCTCGCGCTTTGCGTCAAGGAGGACTACCGGAAGGTCCGCATCCCGATGCTCCCGCTCGTGCGGGGGGACGCGGAGACCTACCGCCAAATCGAGATCTACAGCGTCGTGCTGGTCGCCCTCACCCTGGCGATGCCTTTCTTGCGCACAGGCGGCCTCCTCTACGCCCTCCTGGCCCTCGGTTTGGGGGGCGTCTTCGTCTGGAAGGCCGTCCGGGCCCGGCGGCTCGCGACCGTGCGCTCGGCGTGGGAGGTATTCGGGTTTTCGATCCTGTATCTGTTCGTTCTCTTCCTCGGGCTCATCGCCGACGCGATCTGGCGAATCCCGATCCTCTGAGAGGCTCCCCGTGAAGCGGCCGAGCAATGCCCTCCTTGGGGTCGCGATGGGCCTTCTCGTGCTTCTGATGTTCTCCTTTGCCTACGCGAACGTGCCGCTCTTCAAACTCTTTTGCGAGCGGTTCGGTCTGGGCGGGGCAGGGAAGGCGAGGATGAAAGGAGGATCCCCGCCGGTCATGTCGAGCACCACGGGGCCGATCGAGTCGCGGAACATCACGGTGACCTTGATGGGAATCTCGGCGAGCGGCCTTCCGATTCGGTTCCGCCCGTCCGTTCCCTCGGTCGTCACGAACCCCGGCAGACCGGTGCACCTCTCCTATGTGTTCACGAACATGAGCGACGACTCCGTCTTCTTCCGCGCGGTGCATTCGATCGTGCCGCAGAAAGCCGCGCGCGAGTTTCAGCTCATCCAGTGCTTCTGCTTCGAGGATCAGACGCTGGGGCCGCGCGAATCCCGCACGCTCCCGGTTTATTTCGCGCTCTCGCCCCGCATGCCGCCCGAGATCGAGGAGATGTCGCTCTCGTACACGCTTTTCCCGAGGGATCCGAAGAAGAAGCTGCCGGTGCCTGCGGCGGGGGCGAACTGAGGGAAGCAGGCTTCGGGGCCGCGCCTTAGGGCCCGCGGGCTACCGCGCGGCGCCGGAATAGATCGCGATGACGGCCCGAAGGAGCTTCAGGGCCTCCGGCTTTTTCCTCTGGAACGAGTTTCGGCCTATGATGGAGCCGAAGCCGCCGCCGTCGCGGATCGCGCGGGCCTCGTTCAACAACTCCTCGTCGTTTTCCTTCTTCGCGCCCCCCGAGAAGATCACGATGCGCCGTCCGTCGAACGAGGACTGCACCACGTGCCGCACCCGATCGGCCAGCGTCGCCACGGGGATCGCGTTTTTCTCGTAAGCTTTCCGCGCCTCCTCCTGTTCGATGTGCTCGGTTGGAAGCTTCACCTTGAGGATGTGGGCGCCGAGCTGGGCGGCGATGTGGGCGGCGTAGGCGACGACGTCGATGCCGGTCTCGCCCGCCTTGCTTATGCTGGACCCGCGCGGATAGCTCCAGATCACGACGGCGAGGCCGAATCGCTTGGCTTCCTCCGCCATCGCCCGGATCTGCTCGTACATTCTCTGGGCGTGGGCGGACCCCGGGTAGATCGTGAACCCGATCGCGCAGCAGCCAAGGCGGAGCGCGTCACTCACGCCGGCGGTTACCGCGGAGATCGGATCCTTTTCGTCGTGGAGGACGTCGTGATTATTCAATTTCAGAATGAGTGGGATCTCCCCCGCGAATTCCGCCGCCCCCGCCTCGATGAACCCGAGCGGGGCGGCATAGGCGTTGCACCCCGCCTCGATGGCCAGCTCGAAGTGGAATCGCGGATCGTATCCCGCGGGGTTCGAGGAGAAGGACCGTGCGGGGCCGTGCTCGAACCCTTGGTCCACCGGAAGAATGACGAGCCTTCCGGTGCCCGCGAGCGCGCCGTGGTTCAAGAGACGCGCGATGTTCGTCTTGGTCCCCGGGTTGTCGGAGCTGTACCAGGAGAGGATCTCTCGGACCCGCTCGGTGGAGCGGCGCGTCCCCGCCGCTTGCGCGGCGGACGCTTTCGGTGCCAGGACCGTCTCAGGATTCATCGGCGCCAGTATAGTCCGGCGATTCGACGAGGGGCAAGCCCTCTCAGGCTTCCGCGATCGCGGCGTAGCGGGCGGCGCCCAGGAGGGCCGTGCGCTCGTTTCGAATGACCCATACGGGGATCGAAGCGAGGAGCGGGCGCAGATGGTCCTTGTCCCGGAACGCCTCGAGGAAAATGTCCCAGTGGAGGGCCGGCAGGATCTTGGGCGCGATTCCTCCACCCAGGTAGATTCCGGCCCACGCCAGGGCGCGCAGGGCCAAGTTGCCGGCCTCGGCGCCGTAGACGCCCACGAAGAGCCGAAGCGCGTCCTCGCACGCGCGGCAGGCTCGCTCCATGCCGAGCCGGCTGACGTGGCCGGCCGGCCCGTCCTCGCCGCCTTCGGCGACATGCCGCGCCCACACCGCGGACTCCCCGCGCTCCTCGTGGAACAGCTCCGCCACCGCGGCAAGGCCCGGGCCCGAGAGAATCCGCTCGTAGCTCACGCGGCCATAGCGGGCGCGGAACGCGCGGAAGACGCGCAGCTCGTCGTCCGTGCGCGGCGCGAAATCGGCGTGTCCCGCTTCGGAGGGGACCGGAACAAGATCGCCTCGCACGCGCACCAGGATGGATTCGCCGAGCCCGGTGCCGGCCGCCACGAGAGCGGAGTTGCTCTCATCGTCGCGTTGCCCGGGCTGAATCGTCTCGAGCTCGTTCGGCTCGAGCGCCGCGAGCCCATAGCCGTTCGCCACGAGGTCGTTGATGAGATGGACGCGCTTCAGCTTGAGCTTCCGGGCGAGGTGCGCCGCCTCGATGGTCCACCCCAGGTGGGTCACGCGGGCGCGGTTTTTCACGACCGGCCCCGCGACGCCGAAGCAGGCCGCCGCGGCGTGGCCGGGGTGGCGGGAGCCGTAATCCTCGAGCAGCGCCTCGAGCGAGGGATATCCGTCGTTCCGGATGTGCTCCACCGCAAGCGGGGGACCGAGCCCCCCGTTGCGAAGCTCGAATTGGGCGACGTAGGTTTTGGTCCCGCCGACGTCGCCGGCCAGGATCACCGGCGCTCCTCTTCGAGCGCCTGCGCGGTGGTCCGGGGGAGGCGCCCCGCTGCGCCTCGGTCGAGAAGCCAAATCACCTCGCCGTTCGCGGGCGAAACGCGCGCGGCTGGGGTCGGCTCCTCACCCTCGCCGGGAGCGAGCGTCCGCTGGACCGCAATCGCCTTTTCCTTGCCCGCGACGAGAAAGACAATGCGGCGCGCGGCGTTCAGGAGCCTGTAGGTCACGGTGGCCCGCATTCCCTGGAGCGCCTCGATCCAGACCGCGACGACGAGGCGCGGCGGATCGTCCGGAATTCTCACGCCTGGGAAAAGAGAAGCCGTGTGCCCGTCTTCCCCCAGGCCCAGGTATACGAGATCGAAGGATGGATCGGCCGGGGGCGGGGCGGCGAAGCGCGCGCGGATGAGCGCCTCGTAGCGCCGGGCCGCCAGCTCGAGATCGGATGCCTCGCCCCGGATCCGGTATGTGCGGGGCGCCTGGAGCCCGAGCGGCTCGAGCAGCGTTCGGAACGCGAGGCCGGAATTCGATTCCGGATGATCCTGGGGAACCGGACGCTCGTCGCCGAAATAGCACTCGATGGAGTTCCAATCGATCCGGCTTCTCGTCGGCTCGGAAGCGAGGATCCGGTACAGGGGCTCCGGCGTCGTCCCGCCGGAAAGGAGGATGCGTCGCGGCCTCTCGGGCGTCGCTCCCGCGACCGCCGCAATCAGCTCCTCGGCGGCGACGCGGGCCACCTCATCCCGGTCCGCGAGGATCCGCACGTGCGCGTTGGAGTCTTTCATTCGACCTTCCACTCCTTCATCAGCCGTTCGGCCAGGCGGGACGCGCCTTCCAACGATCGGTTCGACGTGTGCCGATGGATCTCGCCCACGATGCACGCCGCGAATTCCCGGTAGTCGAAGGGCACCTCGGTCCGGCGGGCGCGCGGCGCGCGGGTCACGATCGTGGCGGTCGCCTCGCGCCCTTGGTGGGTGAATTCCAGATCCAGCGGATGGGGCTCCTCGGCCTGGATTCGAATACGCTCCAGCGCCCGGCCCTCTCCGCGCCGATCTCCGGTCATGGCGACGAGCACATCCCCCGACCCCGAACGAAACACGAGGCCCTTCGAGCTCGCCCCGGCGGGCGCCCAGGAGAGGCGCGACGCCAGCCATCCGGCGAGAAGCCACGCGGGGGGAGGAGGAAATCCCGAGCCCGCAAACCCGATCTCGACCCGCCGCACGGTCCCCAGGGCCGGAAGGTATTCCTTCGTGTCGAACACCTCGGCAAGGACCTGCCGCCAGGGGGTGAGCCGCGCCCAGGCGAGATCGTGGACCTTCCCGGAGCCTTTCCGCTCGATAAGATTCCACACGTCACGCTCTCTGCCCGGCTCCTTGAGGCAGCTGTCTTCCAGGATGAGGTCCGCCAAGTCCATCAGCTCCGAGACCCACGGGAGGTCTTGATCCGGATTGAAGTCGAGAAGCACCGTCGGAAGATCGCCGATGAGAAGGGACCGGATCGCGCTGGGGATCAGCGGAGTCGACGCGGGATCGGATTGAACGATGACCTGCTCGCAGCAAACGAGTCCTCCTCCACCTCCTTCGCGGCGGTGGCAGAGGGCCCCGATTCGCGCGCGGATGCCGGCCCCCCGGGGCGCGGACCCCGCCCCGATCGAGAAGAGCCTTGAAGGATGGCGGCGCGTGACGTCCACGAGGACCGGCATGAGCTTCGACTCGAGCCGGGGATCCAGCGGCACCACGAGGTTCGAGAGCGCCGCGCGGTAGATCGCGCCCGCCTGGGAGGGGGCGCTCTCCCCGGCGCGTTTCCACATCGTTCGCAGACCGCTTTCGATCGCCGTCGCGTCGAAGGGGCGGCTCCCGTCGGGGGCGTCGAGGAGATGTGTCTCAAACCGGTCGGAGGCGGGTGCGGAGGGCCCAGTCATAGCAGATACCAGTGATGGCGGTCTCGCCGGACCAATTCATCCGCCTCGGCCGGTCCCCAGGTTCCGGCCCGGTAGGTGAGGAGGGGAGGACCCTGGCCGGAGCTCCACGCGCCGAGGATCCCGTCCACGAATTCCCAGGCAAGCTCCACCTCGTCGCGCCTCGCGAACAGCGTCGAGTCGCCGAGATTGCAGTCGAGGAGAAGGCGTTCGTACGCGTCCGGCGGATCCTGGCCGAACGACGTGAGGTAGTAGAAATCCATCTGCACCGGGTCGATATGGAGGGACTGGCCCGGCGTCTTCGATCCGAACGAAAGCGAGATTCCCTCGTCGGGCTGGATCCTCAGGCGAAGAACGTTGGCCTCGAGCGCTTCGCATCCCGCCGAACGGAAGAGCGCGTACGGGGGATTGCGGAACACGATCGCGATCTCGGTCGCGCGCTTGGGAAGCCTCTTCCCGGTGCGCAGGTAGAAGGGCACGCCGGACCAGCGCCAGTTGTCCACTTTGATCCGGGCTGCCAGGAACGTTTCCGTTTGGGAGCGCGGATTCACGCCCGGCTCCTCGCGATACCCGGGAACCGGCGCGCCGCCCACGGCGCCGGCCACGTACTGCGCCCGGACGGTGTCGCGGGCGACGATCTCGGGTTTCATGGGCCGGATGGTGCGCAGCACCTTGGCCTTCTCATCCCGCACCGAATCCGCGTCGAATCGCGCGGGGGGCTCCATCGCCGTGAGCGTGAGGAGCTGCATCATGTGATTCTGGAAGATGTCCCTCGTAATCCCGGCGCTGTCGAAATAGGCCGCGCGGCCTTCGACCCCGACCGATTCCGCGACCGTGATCTGCACCTGCTCGACGTAGCGGTTGTTCCAGAGCGGCTCGAAGATTCCGTTCCCGAGGCGGAAGACCAGGATGTTCTGGACGGTCTCCTTGCCGAGGTAATGGTCGATGCGGTAGATCTGGCTTTCGTGAAATACCGTGTGGACGAGCGCGTTCAGCTCGCGCGCGGTTCTCAAATCGCGCCCGAAGGGCTTCTCGATGATCACGCGCGACCAGGGAGACGATACGTCGGAGCGCTTCGCGCGCCGGGCAAGGCCCGCCTCTCCGATGTTGCGCACCAGGGCGGCGTATTCCGAGGGAGGGGTCGCGAAATAGAAGAGGCGGTTTCCGGGGATCCCCCGTTTCTCATCGAGATCGTTCAGGAGGCGTCCCAGAGCGCGGAAGGCCTCCGGGTCCTCGAAGGCGCCCGGCTGATAGAAGAGGGAACCGGCGAAGCGCTGCCACCCAGGAGAGGAGCCGTCCGAGCCCGCGACGGTCCGGCGCATGTCCTCGCGGAACGCGTCCGAATCGAGGCGCCGGCG
Organism: Candidatus Eisenbacteria bacterium; assembly: GCA_005893275.1. Classification (NCBI taxonomy): domain Bacteria; phylum Candidatus Eiseniibacteriota; species Candidatus Eiseniibacteriota bacterium. The sequence goes on from VBOW01000017.1 coordinate 53,983, forward strand.
GGCGAAGCCCACGATCGGGGTCTGGGGATGCAGGAGCTTCTGCTTCGAGAGCCGGAAGAGCGCCGGGATGAGCTTTCGGTGCGTGAGGTCGCCCGTGGCGCCGAACACGACGATGCAACAGGGGTCGGCGGCCTTGAGGGTGACGCTCTCTTCGCGGAGGGGATTCGACGCCGCCTCGGAAGTCAGCGTGAGGCCACCGGGCGCGCTCACGTGGTCTTCACCGCGTGCCCGCCGAACTTGTGCCGCAGGGCGGCGAGCACCTTCGCCTGAAACGAATCACTCTGGCGCGACCGGAACCGTGACTGGAGGGCGAGCATCAGGACCGGAGCCGGCACGGCGCGCTCGATCGACTCCATCACGGTCCACCGGCCCTCGCCCGAATCCTCGACGTAGCCGCCGACGTGCTCGAGATTCGGATCGTCTTCGAACGCGCTCTCCGCAAGCTCGAGGAGCCAGGACCGGACGACGCTGCCGTGATTCCAGAGATCGGCGATCGACCGGAGGTCGAGCTTATAGGGCGAGGACTTCAGGAGCTCGAAGCCCTCGGCGTAGGCTTGCATCAAGCCGTACTCGATGCCGTTGTGGACCATCTTGGTGAAGTGCCCGGCGCCGCTTGCGCCGACCCGCGCGTAGCCGTCCTTCGGAGCCAGCGTCCGGAACAGCGGCTCGAGCCGCCTGCAGACGGCCTCCGGGCCTCCCACCATGAGACAGTAGCCGATGGTCAGTCCCCAAATGCCGCCGGAGGTGCCGGCGTCGATGAAATCGATCTTCCTCTCGCCGAGCCAGGACGCCCGGCGCACGGAATCCTTGTAATAGGAATTCCCGCCGTCGATGATCGCGTCCCCGGGCTTGAGCAGGGGGGCGACCTCCCGGATGACCTGCTCCGTCGCGTCTCCCGAAGGCACCATGGCCCAGACCGCGCGCGGGACGTCTCTAAGCTTCGAGACCAGGTCGGCGGGACTCGATGCGGCGATGGCCCCCTTGCCGGCCACCTCCTGAATCGCGTCGGCGGAATGGTTCCACGCCACGATCCGATGACCCCCATCGAGCAGGCGGAAGACCATGTTCTTGCCCATCCGCCCGAGCCCAATGAACCCGAGTTCCATCAGAGCCTCCCCTGGGGTTTGGATCAGCGGCGCTGGAGCAGCGCGACGGAGCGCTCGCGGATCACCTCCATCATGTCGTCGAAGGAGGCGGCGAAAGATTTGACGCCGTCCACGAGCAGACGCTCGCAGTGCGCTTGAAGCGAGATGCCCGCCTCGGCGAGCGCCTGCCGCGTGCGCCGCGCCGGTTCGATTTCCGGATCCAGTCGGTTGCCGGTCACCTTTCCGTGATCCAGGAAGGCGTCGAGGGTTTCGCGCGGCATGGTGTTGATCGTGTCGGGGCCGGCCAGCTCTTCCACATACTTCACGTCGGAGTAGCTGGGGTTCTTCGTGCCGGTGCTCGCCCAGAGCAGCCACTGCGGCTTGGCGCCGGCCCTGCGGCGGTCCTCGAAGTTCGGGCCGAAGAACTGCGCGCGGTATTCCTCCCAGACGTGGAGCGCGTTCGCCACGGCGGCCTTCCCACGGAGAGCGAGGAGGCGCTCCCTTTGGGCCGGGGGAGCGGACTTGGCCTTTTCCTCCAGCTCCCGGTCGACCGACGCGTCCAGCCGACTCACGAACAGGCTGCTGACCGAGTTCAGCCCCTGAAGCGAGAGGCCCGCTCCGATCCGCCGGTCGATGCCGCGCTTGTACGCTTCGGCCACCGTCACATACTGCGGGGCCGAGAACATGAGCGTCACGTTGATGCTCACCCCGTCCGCGATCAGCGCTTCGATCGCGGGGATTCCCGCGGGCGTGGCCGGCACCTTGACGAAGAGATTCGGGCGATCGACCTTCTTCCACAACCGCTTGGCCTCCGCGATCGTGGCCTCCGTGTCGTAGGCCAGGGACGGCGGCACTTCCAGGCTCACGTAGCCGTCCCGGCCCGTCCCGTTGCGGTAGGTCTCGGCGAGCAGGTCCGCCGTCCGGACGATGTCGCGGGCGGAAAGCTCGTCAAAGATTTCCTCCGCCGATTTTCCCGCGCCCGCCAGGCGGACGATCTCTTGGGGATAGGAATACTTGTCCCCCCCGATCGCCGCCTTGAAAATCGTCGGATTCGACGTGACGCCGTACACCACGCCGGCGCGGATCATCGACTCAAGCTCGCCCGATTGGATGAGCCCGTCGTTGATCGTATCCAGCCAGACGCTCTGGCCGAGCTCGTGGAGCGCGACGCAAGGGTTTTTCATCGGAGGTCCCTCACTCCGGGACTCAACTTCTCCTCTTCGTGGTGGCGAGCATCACCCTGCGTCCCTCGGGATCGACCGTGGTGACGACACGGTGCCCCCAGGGCATGTCCGCCGGAGGGCCCTCGAACTGGACCCCCTTCGCGGCAAGAGCGCTGTAGGCGCGGTCCACGTCCTTCACCATGAAATAGAGCGTCGGCTCCTTCGCGGGACTGGGCTCGCCCATGCCCTGCATCGGAGGCATGAACCCCACGCTGGACGAGTGACCGGTCTGCACGAAGAGGTAGTTCATCGTCGGGTCCTGCTCGAATCTCCGAAATCCCAAGAGATCGGTGTAGAAGCGCTTCACGTCGTCGAACCGGTGCGTCGTGTAGTCCATGTGCTGACTCAAGAGGCCGATCGCGCTCGGCGGAGATGCCGGAGCTTTGGCCGGCGACTTCGCGGCCGCTCTCTTCGCGGCCGGCTTCTTTCGCGCGGGCGCCCTCTTCTTCGCTGCCGATTTCTTCGAGGCTTTCTTGCGTGCGGGCATGACTTCCTCCTTTAGGTCTGACGCCGAGTTTCTTGCCGAAGGCAAATCATGCCGCAACGGAGACACGTGGGCAAGGGTGTCTGATTGACCTTCGCCGGGACAGGCCCATAAACTGCCGCCGGCGTCCCATGCCCCGCTCGACCGGAAAGGGGGAACCGTGACTTCGATCCGAATCGTCCTCGGCGCGGCGATCGCGCTTAGCCTCGCGGTGGCGGGCTGCGCGACCACCGGCCCGGGTGGAAAGAAAAGTGTCATCCTGATCGGCGAAACGGAGGAGCGGGACATCGGAGCGAAGATGGCCGCCCAGATCCGCGCCGAGAGGAAGATATCCTCGGACCGAGTCCTTACAGACTACGTGAATCGCACGGGCCAACATATTGTGAGATTGTCCGATCGCCCCGGGATCCCGTATCAGTTCTCGGTCATCGTGAGCAAGGACGTCAACGCCTTCGCGTTGCCCGGCGGCTACGTCTACGTCTACACCGGCCTGATGAAGCGCCTCGATACCCAGGCCCAGCTGGCCGGGGTCCTGGCCCACGAGATCAGTCACGTCGTCGCCCGCCACAGCGTGAAGCGCCTGCAGGAGGGCCTTGGTTTTCAGGCATTGAGCACCCTCGTCTTCGGGGGAGCCGGCCAGGCCACGAAGACGGTGGTGGGCGTGGGGCTCGGGCTCGTGATGCAGGGATACAGCCGCGACATGGAGGCGGAGGCGGATTCCTACGGGACCATGTACATGGCGCGGGCGGGGTTCAACCCCGAGGGAATGGCTCAAGTAATGGACAAGCTCAGCGCCCTAAGCGACGGGGGATACGGTTTTTGGGAGAACTTGGCCTCGGACCATCCGCCCGCGGCAAAACGAGCCGCGGCGGTCCGGACGGAGATCCGAGAGAAGGGCCTCGACGCGGGCTTGCCTTCCGATCCGGAGCCCTACCGCGTCGTGAAGTCGCGAATCCCGTAAGAAGGGATCAGGTTTGAGGGATCGCGACGAGCGCCCGCTCGACCGCCTGGGCAATGGTCGCGAGGCCCTGCGCGACGCTTCCGGCGATGTGAAGCCTGAGCGCGGGCTTCCCTCGGGCGTCGAGCGCCTGCAGATCGCCGAGCGCTTGGGCGAGCTTGAGCTTTCCGAATGTGATCCGGCTCCCGGGGATCGGGAGATCCTCGGGAGCCGAAGAGGTGATCTGCAGGAAGATGCCGGTTTTTGGTCCCCCCTTGTAGAGCTGCCCGATCGAGTGGAGAAACCGGGGTCCGTATCCTTGGAGCACGGGGATCCGGATCGCGTCGCGGATCTCACGGCGCAGCTGGGCGAACGCGCTCTCGGTTCCGGCGGTGCGCTCCACGTAGGCCAGGATCGCGAGATAGTCCCCCGATCGCTTGAGCGCGAGCAAGCGCCCGATGAGCATCTCGAGGCTGGGATGGCCGGGCGTGCGCGACGTGAGCCTATCCCAGAGCTTATCGGAGGCGTAGACTAGAATGTCCTCTTCCCGCGCCCGGGACTCTCCCTCGGGCGCGGCTCCGGTTTTCTCGATCTGGGCGAGGATCGTGGCTGTGTTGTCCTTGCTCTCCTGCACGTTCGGCTCGTCGAAAGGATCGATTCCCAGCACCGCTCCCGCGATCGCCGTCGCAACCTCCCAGCGGTAGAATTCCCCCGCCAGCTCGGCTCGGCGGGAAAGCCCGATTTCGATCCAGGGCGCTCCTGTCTGCCTTAGCTCGACGCCGAGCTGAACCAGCTCCGCGGCCGGCTCGGAGGCGAGCGTGAGGCACGCAAAGCAGCGGTCCTCGGAGTAATAGCGCGCGAACCCGGGCGGTTCTCCCTCCACGGGAACGATGCCGAGACCCTCCTTGCCGGTCGATTCGGCGACGAGCTGCTCGATCCAGTACCCGAGCGGGCGCAACGAGGGGACCGTGAGGAGCGTGAGCTTGTCCCGTCCGGCGCGTGCGGCGGCGCCGAGGAGCGCGCCCAAGCGAAGAGCGTCGTTTCGCGCGGGGTCCGGATCGCCGCACGCCTCGGCGGCCCGCGCGGCGCTCTCGGCGAATGCCTTGAGGTTGAGGCCCAAGAGCGCCGCCGGCACCATTCCGAAATAGGAAAGCGCGGAGTAGCGCCCGCCGATGTCGGCCGGATTCAAGAACACGCGCCGCATCCCCTCCTCGCTCGCGAGGCGGTCGAGCGCCGAGCCCGGGTCCGTGATCGCGGCGAAGCGCCGCGCCGGGTCCGCCACTCCGGTCTCCTCGAGGCGCGCTCGGAAGTAGCGGTAGTGGGAGAGCGTTTCGATCGTGCGTCCCGACTTGCTGGAGACGAGGAAGAACGTGCGATCGAGCCGGTGCGACGCTTCGGAGGCGCGGATCGCGGCGGGATCGGTGGAGTCCAGGACCTCGAGCGTCGGTGCCCCCGGGGACGGGGCCATGACTTCCGCGAGCACGTCGGCGGCGAGGCTCGAGCCGCCCATCCCCAGGAGAAGAACGCGGGTGAACCCTTCGGACCGTATCTCCGAGGCGAACGCGGTCAGCTCCCCGATCTTGGATTCCAGCCAACGCGGGGAGCTAAGCCATCCGAGGCGGTTCAGGATGATCTTCTGGTGCCCGGGGTCCTGCTTCCAGAGCGAGGCGTCGCGGCGGAGAAGGCGCGCGACCGCCTCCTCTCGCGCGAGCGACTCGAGAGTGGCGCGGTAGGCGGTCTCGAGTCCGCCCGGGAACTCATTGATGCTGGTGCGTGCGCTCATATTCGGTGATCTGGCCCACGCGCCGGGCGTGACGTCCACCGTCGAAGGGAGACTGGAACCAGGTGTCGAGAATCGGGACCAGGTCGCCGGCCGCGGTGAAGGCGGACGCGAGGACGAGAACGTTCGCGTCGTTGTGGCGCCGCGCGAGCTCGGCCATTTTGGGATTCAGACAGATCGTGGCGCGGATTCCGTCGACCTTGTTCGCCGCGATCGCGATGCCGTTGCCGGAGTCGCAGAGGAGCACTCCGCGCTCCACCTTTCCATCCCGCACGGCCTCGGCGACCCGGAACGCGTAGGGCGGATAGTCGGTCGATTCGGGGGAATGGGTCCCCATATCCTGTATAGCATGGCCGCGGCTTTCGAGGTGCTTCTTGACGCGCTCTTTCATCTCGAAGCCGGCGTGATCGGCTCCGATCGCGATGATCATGGCTTCTCCCGAGGCGTGTTCGACGTTGGAACAGGACCGCACGGCGAGGCTAGAGCATGGCATCGAAGCAGCGCAATAGCCGAGTTGACACGCGGGAGCTTACAGTGGAAACTGCGGGTCCATGACCATCGGTCAACCCAGTCCGCGCAGCACGGACGCACTGCGCGCCGAGCACCAGAAGATCCTAGCGAGCCTCTACGCAAGCGCCGAGAGACTGGAGAGGCTCCACGAGCAGACGACCCCGCAGCAGATGGCGATGGCGCGCGAAGTGCTCGATTTCGTGCGCCAGCAGGTCGCGCCGCACTCCCGCGCCGAAGAATACACGCTCTATCCAGCCGCCGATTGGGCCGCGGGAGAAGGCTCGCACGTGACCGAAATGTCTCGCTTCGAGCACCAGCTCGTGACCCGCCGCTGCGAGGCGCTCGACAAGGCGATCCAGGCGGGAGCGCCCGCGGGAAAGCTCATGCACCTCTGCTACGCGATTCTCGGGCTCATCGCCGCCCACTTCGTCGCGACCGAGGAAGTCCTCTTTCCCTACCTCGACAAGGCGTTCGACCCAGCCCGCTTCGAGAAGGAGGTCGTGACTCCGCTCCGGGTCGAGCGCGGCCAGAAACGCTAGTTCTTTCCCGCCAGCCACTCGTCGAAGGAGTGAAAATCGTAGTCGCGCCCCAGGAACGAATGCACCAGCTTCGCCGCCGGCGCCGATCCGCCGGCCGCCAGCACCGTATCGCGGTAGCGACGCGCGACCATGGGGTCGAGCAGGTTTGACTTGTCGAACTTGCTGAACATGTCCTTGGAGATCACGAGCGACCACATATAGGTGTAGTAGACGGCCGAGTACCCGTCGAGATGACCGAACGCCGCCTGGAAGTGCGTGTCGGGCATCGGCGGGTAGGGCGTGTACTTGGGCTCGAGGTCCCCGCGGATCCGGTCCGTGTCGATCTCACGAGGCGGCCGGTCGTAGTAGTGGAGCGAAATCGCCGAGTAGAGGTTCTGGTAGGCGATCGAGGTGGCGCGCCCGAACCAGTCCGCGCGCCGCATCCGTTCCACCATCTCGTTCGGGATGGGCTCGCCGGTCTGGTAGTGCTTGGCGAAGGTCTGGAGCACACCGGGATTCCAGCACCACTCCTCGAGCATCTGCGACGGCGCCTCGACGAAGTCCCACTCGGTGGCGATCCCCGAGATCGCCTCCCAGCGCTGATGTCCGCCGAAGATCGCGTGGAGCAGGTGACCGAACTCGTGGAAGAAGGTCACCACGTCGCCGTGCTCCATGAGGCCCGGGTCCCCCTCTTTCCCTCCGGGGAAGTTGCACACGAGCGCCGCTTCCGGGATCTGGACTCCGTCGACGCCGGTCCGGATGCCGAAATTCGCGGCATGGTTGTATTTCCCGGGCCGCGGATGGAGGTCCAGATAGAAGCGTCCGATCATGGTGCCGTTTTCCCACACTTCATAGGCTTCGACGCTCGGGTCCCAGACATCCGCGTTCGCGATCCGCTTGTAGGTGACGCCGAATAGCTTCGACGTGGAGCTCAGGACGCCCTGCTTCACCTCCTCGAAGGGGAAGTAGGGCCTCGCCTGCTGCGCGTCGAAGTTGTAATCGCGCTTCCGGATCAGCTCACCGTAGTAGCGGCGGTCCCACTGGTTCACGATCGTCGCCGCGGGCTCGTCGTCCCTCTTTCGCTTGAGATAGATTTCGTATTCCTCTTGCGCGCGCTTCAGGGTCAGCCCGCGCAGCCGCTCGATGAACGAGGCCACGTTCTTGTCACTCTCGATCATCTTGTCCCGCGTGGCGTACTCCGCCCAGGTCTTGAATCCGAGAAGCCGGGCCAGCTCGTAGCGCTTCGCGATCATCTTGTCGAGGACCGCCATGTTGCCGGGGTACGCCCGGTTCAAGAATTCGTGGAGGAGACGCCGACGCACCTCCCCGTTCTTGGCATAGCTCATCACCGGGAAGAAATCCGGGTACTCGATGCCGATCGTGATCTTGCCGTCCGGGCCAGGGGGGTGCGACTTGATGTAATCCTCGGGGAGGCCGTCCAGCTCGGCGGCGCTCGACAGCGTGATCGTGCGCGAGTCGTTCCGGATGTTCTTGTCGAAATCCTGCCCGATCGCGACCAGCTCCTCGCGGAGCGCCATGATTTTCTTCCGCGTCGCCTCGTCCTTGTCGACGCCGGAGAGCCGGAAATCGCGGAGGGTCTTGGCGACACAGTAGTGGGTGTTCTCGTCGGTGCCCTTGAGCTCGATCGCGGAGAGGGCATCGTAGACCGCGCGGTTGAGGCCCAGGTCGTTCAGGAACTTGCTCGCGATGCGGGTCTCCTCCTCGGCCACCGCCCGCACGGTGGAGTCGGGGTGGACCGACTCGATCAGATTCGCGGCGTACGCGGCATTGTCCCCGTGCAGCAGCGCTTCGTTGTAAGGCACGAGCGTGTTCTCGATCGTGCGCGGGCCCTTGGCCGCAAGCATGCGGTCGACCGCAGCCGCCGCGACTCTCAACTCGCCCTCCTCCGAGGTGCGAAATCCGCCCGAGTCGGGGCGCCCGGCCCAGAAGGGAGGCGCGACCGGGGTGGCCGACCCTGCCGCAAACGCGGCAACGGGTGGCTCGATCGCGGCCCCGAGCAAAGATCCGGTGAAGACGACCGCGGACAGAAACGGCAGGAATCGAAGCGTGGCGAAGCGCACAAATCCTCCTTGGAACACCGGACTCGTTGATTAGAAAGCCGCAGAACACTCCCGCGCAGGCTATGCTACCACAGCGATGACGCGGGACCGGAGCCTCCTTTACGCGGCCGCTTTTGCGCGCTCGACCGGCGTGGGAATGTCCGGCGTTCTGGTCGGCCTCTACGCCGCAGAGCTGGGGCTTTCGGCTCCCGGCGTGGGAGCGGTGATCTCGGCGGGGCTCCTCGGGGTCGCGCTCGGAACCCTGGCGGTCACCCTCTACGCCGAACGCCTCGGGCGGACACGCTGCCTGGCGGCGCTCGCGGTTCTGGCCGCCATCGGGACCGCCGGGTTCGCCCTCGCTCCCTCGGCCTGGATGCTCGCGCCCGCCGCGGCGCTCGGCATGGTCAACGGCATGGGACGAGACCGCGGAGCCGCCTTCTCTCTCGAGCAGGCGCTTCTCCCCGATCTGGCCGACGAACGCGGGAGAACAGGCGCCTTCGCCTGGTACAACGTCGTTCTGGATCTGGGGCACGCGACGGGAGCCCTCGCGGCGCTCCTGCCGAGCTTGGTTCGGCACGCCGGCCTCACGACGCTTGCGTCCTACCGCGTGGGATTCCTCGCCGTCGCGGGGCTCAGCCTGGCCGGTGCCGCGGCCTACCTAGGCTTGAGCGCCCATGCGCGGTCGCGGCGGGTCATGAAGCCCCCGCCGATCGATCCGGAATCGAAGCGCCGCATCGCCCGGCTCGCGGGGCTATTCGCCATGGACAGCCTCGGCGGCGGCTTTCTCACGACCGCGCTCCTCTCCTACTGGTTCTTCCGCCGATTCGGCCTGGGGACGGAGGCGCTGGCCCCGCTGTTTCTCCTCGCGCGGGTGGCCAACGGGCTCTCGCATCTCGCGGCCGCGTGGCTCGCGCGGCGCATCGGCCTCCTGCGCACCATGGTCTTCACGCACCTGCCCTCGAGCCTTCTCCTGCTCACGGTTCCGACCGCGCCGAGCTTCGCGGTCGCCGCGTTCCTCTTCATCCTGCGCGAGTGCCTCGTCGAGATGGACGTGCCCACGAGGCAGTCCTACGTGGTCGCGGTCGTCGGCCCCGGAGAGCGCGCGGCCGCGGCGGGGGCGACGAATCTCGTGCGCACCGCGGGCTGGGCCGTGGCGCCCGCGTTCGCCGGGGCCGCGATGCAGGGGCTCGCGCTCTGGTCGCCGCTCGCGGCGGGGGCCGCGCTCAAGATCGCCTACGACCTGGTTCTCTATCGAAGCTTCAGGAGGATCAAGCCGCCCGAGGAGCGCTCCGAAGCGCTCGCGACGGCCTGAGCGGGGTCAGCTCTCGCGGCGGACGTTGTAGACGGTCGGCGTGGCCTGAAACTGGCGCTTCGTCGCCTCCGATTCGAAGTAGAACGTGTGGTCCTGGAAATGGACCCGCGGCGAGCGCGGCGCGGGCTGGAACCGCGCCTGGGAGACCGGATCGGTGAGGGGCCCCGAGTAGCGGGTTGGATCCGAGAGAAAATGCTTCATGGCTTCCTTTCCCGAGAAGAAGTAGATCTCTTGGTTCAAGAAGACGCGAAGGCTCGGATCGTAGGACGCCACGCGGCCCGGGTACACCGGATCCCGCAGCGTCACGTGAAACTGTTTCAGGTATGGGGCGGGGTCTTCACCGAAGACCCGGGGGCAAGTGCGTCAGCAGAATCCTACGGGCTGCCGGTTCACGTATACCGGCGGGATGCCCGGGTTGAGCACGCCGTGCTTGACGGGGCATCGATCGTTGACGGAGAGCTGGGAGTCGTAGCGGACCTTCGCGTAGACCGGTTCCGGGCGGATCGGCCGCGCCACGCCCGGCCTTGGCGGTGGGGCGCTCCGAGGCGCCGCCACGGGCGCGGCGAAAGCCGATGCCGCGAGCGCGGATGCGGCCAGCGCGATCAGAAGGAATCGCATAATACCAACAGTATGCCACGCACGCACGGGGTCCCCAAATAGGGTATTCTCTCCGGCATGAACGACCGCCCCCGCGCGCCCGAGCTGCCCGCCGGCTTCGCGTGGCTGAACACCGACCGACCCCTCACATTCGCGAACGAGCTTCGGGGGCAGGTCGTGCTGCTCGATTTCTGGACCTACTGCTGCATCAACTGCATGCACGTTCTCCCCGACCTCGCCTACTTGGAGCGGAAATACCGCGATCAGCCCTTTCTCGTGATCGGCGTCCACAGCGCCAAGTTCACGAACGAGGGACAGCGCCAAACCGTCCGCGCCGCGGTGGGTCGCTACGAGATCGAGCACCCGGTGATCATCGACGAGAACATGCGGATCTGGAACGAGTTCACCGTGCGCTCGTGGCCCACCCTGGTCTTGGTCGGGGCCGATCGCAGGATCATCGGCGGCGTGGCGGGAGAAGGGAACCGAAACTCCCTCGGGGCCGCGATCGCGACCGCGCTCGAGGAGGCGCGCGCGAAGGGCATCCTGGCGGCCGCTCCGCTGCGTCTTGCGCGGGAGCGGTCGGTCCGGGCGGCCTCGGGGCTCGCCTTCCCGGGGAAGGTTCTCGCGGACTCTGCGGGGGGCCGCCTCTTCGTCGCGGACTCGAACCACAACCGCATCGTGGTCGCGACGCTCCCCGACGCGGAAGGGCGATCGCGGCTGATCCGCACCGTGGGCCACGGCCGCGTGGGCCGCGAGGACGGTCCGGCCGAGAGCGCGGGCTTCCATCATCCGCAGGGGCTCGCGCTCTCGGGCGAGACGCTCTACGTCGCCGACACCGAGAACCATCTGATCCGCGCCGTGGATCTCGCGTCGTGGACGGTGACGACCGTGGCGGGGACCGGCGTGCAGGGCTTCGACCGCTCCGGCGGCAATCTGGGAACGAAGCAGGCGTTGAATTCCCCTTGGGACCTCGCGATGGAGGGGAGCACGCTCTACATCGCGATGGCGGGCCCGCATCAGCTCTGGCGGCTCGATCTCCCGATGGGTCTCTGTCGCGCGTTCGTGGGAAGCGGCCGGGAGAACATCGTGGACGGGCCGGTCGAAGACGCCGCGCTCGCGCAGCCCTCGGGGCTCGCGCTCCTCGGAAACCACCTCTACTTCGCGGATTCGGAGGTGAGCGCGGTGCGTCGGGTCGATCTGGCGGCGGAGCGGGTCGAGACCCTGATCGGACGGGGCTTGTTCGATTTCGGTGATCGCGACGGCGATTTCGCCTCGGCGCGCTTCCAGCATCTCCTCGGGGTCGCGGCCTGGAGAAAGCGGATCCTCGTCGCGGACACCTATAATCACAAGATCAAGGAGATCGACGTCGAGGGGCGCGCGGTGCGGACGATTGCCGGGGACGGACGGCCCGGCACGGAGCGCGAGGGGCGGCTGGCGCTCTTCGAGCCGGGCGGGCTCCACGCGGCTGAGGACGTGCTCTACGTTGCCGATACGAATAACCACCGCGTCGTGCGCCTTTCATTGATCGATGCAGGGTGGCGCGAGGTCGTGATCGAGGGTCTGGAGGCTCCCGATTCGATGGAAGCGGACGCGGCTCCGGCGGGCGCGCCGGCATTCTTGACGACCGCGCGGCTCCGCGCGGGGGAGGCAACCGCCTGGCGGGTTGCGGTGAATCTTCCCGAGGGAGCCCACGTGAGCGAGGAGGCGCCCGCGAGCATCCGCGTCGCGCGCGGCCGAGAGGTCATGCTCCAGCGCACGATCCTGGGCGCCACATGGCCGCTCGCGTTCGAGCTGCCGGCGCAGCCGGAAGGGGCCGCCGATCTTCACGTCGAGGTTTCGTTTGCCTACTGCAACGAAGGACAGGGAGTCTGCGTTCCCGCGAATTCAAGCTGGCGGGTTCCCGTGACATTCGACCGCAACGGGGAAGCCTCCGCCGAACTAGTAGCCGCGGTCTCCTGATCGGAGACCCGCCATGCCGCGCTTCGTAGCCGAGATGCTCCACGCGGGTCAGGTTCTCCTGATCCCCATCCTCGTACTCTGCAACGCGTTTTTCGTCGCGGCGGAATTTTCGCTCGTCACCGTGCGCCGGACCCGCCTCGAGGAGCTGGCGTCGAAGCGCGCTCCGGGCGTGGCGCTCGCCATGCTCGCGCTCGACCGCCTTGACCACATGCTCGCGGCGACCCAGCTCGGAATCACGATGGCGAGCCTCGCCCTGGGGTGGATCGGGGAGCCGGGCCTCGCGCACTTCATCGAGCCCTGGTTCCGGTTCCTTCCGGCAGGGTGGGGACCTTATGCCTCGCATACCGTCGCGACGATCGTCGCCTTCGGCGGCATCACCTTCATCCATATCGTCGCGGGCGAGCTCGCCCCTCGAACGGTCGCGATCCGCATCCCCGACGCTGTGGTCCGGACCCTCGCCGGTCCTCTGCTCGCCTTCGAGCGTGCGGGCCGGCCTTTCATCCGACTCACGAACTGGGCCGGAATGAGCCTGGTCCGGGTCATGGGGTTCGCGCCCGCATCGCACGCCCAGCACGTGCACTCCGTCGAGGAGCTGCAGCTCCTGGTGGAGGACGTCTCCGAGGCGGGACGAATGAGCGCCGAGCACGCCGAGCTCTTGAAGAACGCCTTCAGGCTCCCCGCGAAGAAGGTGGGGGAGGCCATGGTGCCCTTGAAGGACGCCGCCATGCTCGACGTGCGTTCGACACCCGAGCAGATCCTGAACGCGGTGCAGGAGAGCGTGCACACTCGGTTCCCGGTCTACGACGGCGAACGCACCCGGATCGTCGGCATCGTGAACGCCAAGGACCTTTTCTACATCTATTCCACGAGCGGCCTGATCCAGCTCGCCGACGCGATGTACCCGGCCACGTGGGCTCCCACCGACCGCTCCATCGCGGAGCAGCTCAAGGAATTTCGAAAGATCCGGCGCCAAATGGCTATCGTGGTGGACCTTGCCGGACAACCGATCGGGCTCATCACGCTCGAGGACATCATCGAGGAGCTGGTCGGCGACATCGAAGACGAGCACGACGTGCGTGGCGTCCGCGAGGCGGTGGAAGCCGCCGCGGCGATGCGATCCCTTCCGCAAGAAGGACGTGCCGCGAGGTGGGCGTGGGGGCAGCGCCGGGAGCGGTAGGGGGCGCGGGAATCAGCCCGGGTGGCGGAATGGCAGACGCAGGGGACTTAAAATCCCCTGGGGGGTAACCCCCATGCAGGTTCGAGCCCTGCCCCGGGCATTGGGTTACGGGATCGTGGCCCAGCGGCCGATTGCCAAAAGGTAACCAAACGGTAACCAAAGCGCCTCGGGCCTGGAAACTGACTCCCTGACTCCCCGCGTCGGAGCGCACCTAGTCCCAAAATGTACGGTTGACGTACATTTTGACCTAACGTATCCTATGCGTAGGCCGATAGGATGACTAAGGATGACGCCAAGGAGATACTTGCTGAGATCTGGCGTGGTGAGCGGCCACTCTATCGGACCAAACACATTTGGACTCGGGTGGAAGGACGTGGGTATTCAGTCTTGGACGTGTATACGGTCCTCAGCAACGGCAGTATGGAGGGTGGGCCAAAGTACAACACCGAGTACCGGAACCACGTGGTTCGCGTGCGCGGGAAGTCAGGCGATGGACAGGACACTCGGATAGCCATCTCACTCTACCGGGTGGGCCCCTGTTGGTTGCTGTCCATCATGCCAGTGAAGCCAGTAGCCAGAAGGAAGAAACGAGGCAAAGGAACAAAACGGGGCAAACGATGATGAATGAGTGTCCGATGTGTGCAAACAAAGTCGAGACCCGCAGCGTCCCGAAGTACCACTATCGGGAGTCGGGCCTGGACAACATATGGCTGGAAGGCGGGGTAATTGAGACGATCTGCCCTGCGTGCAAGCATAGACTGGTTGCTGTCCTCAAGGAGCAACAGCTACTTCAGCTCATCGCGCGCGACCTCCTTATGCGCCCGGGTTTTCTCACGGGTAAGGAGATCCGATATCTACGGAAGGCTTGCGGGCTGACTCAAGCAGAGCTTGCCGAACAGCTCCATCTTGATCGCCGAGAGACGGTAGCGGAGTGGGAGGGTCAAGAGGAGGCCAAGCGCGCGCAAGGCTGGGAATACGCGCTACGGGCTGTGTTGCTTGAGTCATTTGAGGCAACGCTCTCAAAGGACAATCACCTCTCCAGCGCTCAGGACGCGGAGCTGACCAAATTCAGGGAGGCGTTCGCGGCAGCCTATAGCGAGTTTTTCGCCAAGCAGAAGAAGCCGCCCAAAGTTCTACGGTTCACAAAGAGGCGGGACTGGCAGAGGCCCGCTCCTGGGAGGAAAGCAGCATGAGAGATTCGCCTGTACTAACCCCCACGCTCAAAGCGGTCGCTGACGACCGCGCAGGCAGGGATCCGCTTTATTTGAGCACCGAGACCTTTCCGACGACCTCTCCTCCACGGGTGTCGATCCGATAGAAGTAGAACCCGGAAGCCAGCCGCCCGCCGTGCTCGTCCCGCCCGTCGATCCTCACGTCGTGATAGCCCACGGGAGCATCCGGCTCCTCGAGGAGGGAACGGATCATGCGACCGTTCAGGTCAAAGAGACGAACCCGCAGGGGGCCACGATCCGTTGTGACGAAGGTGAGGACGGCCTCGGGATTGAGAGGATTCGGGGAGACCCAAGCGGCGAGCTTCCCGGCTCCCGCGTGGACCAGGACGTCCATTTGGGCGCGGAAGATCTCGCCCGTGGAGAGGCGCCCTTCGAGGGTGATCGTGACCGGAGTGTTTCCGCGGAGATCGCTGAAGAGAAGGCGCAGATCCTCCTTCCGGAAGCAGGCCGCAATCTCCTGAACCCCGTTTCCGTCGCGGTCGCCCCCAGCCGCGACCTCGCTCGCCCCGATCTCCTCGACAGAGCCTGTATTGTGGGACTTCATCACGATGGAGGTGACGTCCACGGTCCCGAGGCGGAACGACCCTCCGACGGGCTCGAGGTTCACGCACCGGTGCTCCTTCCCTCCGCCCAACCGGATGCCGCCCTTCCCGTCCGTGGTAAACGCACGCGCTTGGCACACGGTAACGACACTGGCGGCGGTGACCGTGATCTTGGTCGTCGCCGAAGCCGACAGCACGTTTGCCGCCGTGAAGGTTACGAAGTAGGAGGTCGGGCGCGAATCATCGAAGCCCGGCGTCCACCGGAACACGCCCCCTGTATCGGAGGACCCCGGCGTGCACGTGGCCTTGTTCCCGACCGGAAGCCCGGAGAAATCGGCGGTCAGGCTGGAGATGGCCGGGCCATCCGGGTCGTTCGCGCTGATGCTGAAGGTGATCTCCGAGCCCTCCGCTCCGGAGACCACCTTCGGTGCGGTCACAACAGGGGGATGATCGCGCGGCGGGGCGCAATGATTCAGAAGGGTCGTGACGCTGCCTGTGCTATTCGCAACCGCGAGATCGCTCCGAAGATCGCCGTCAAAGTCTCCCGAGACGATCCCGTAGGGTGCGCCCCCCGCCGGAACGTCCGTGCGGGAGCCAAAGGCCCCGGAGCCGTCTCCCAGAAGGACCGAGACGCTGCTGGACTCCAGATTCGTGGCCAGATTTGTGATTGCGAGATCGAGATGGTTGTCGCCGTTCACGTCCAGGATGGCGATCTGGCTGGGTCCGGCGCGGGTCGTGAAATTTCGCCTCGGGCCCAACGTGCCGTTACCAACCCCGAGGAACACGGAGACATAGTTCGAGCGGGCGCTCGTCACCGCGATGTCAACTTTGCCATCCTCGTTCAGGTCCGCGGCAGCAACCGCTCGCGGATAGGCGCCGACGGCATAGTCTGTTCCCGAGCCGTACCCCCCCGAACCATTGTTCAGAAAGACCGTAATTTTCGGCTCCGAGTAGTATTCCTCAGGGTGGACCACGACCAGGTCGGGCGCACCGTCGCCGTTCAAATCGGGCGCAGCGAGGTCGGACCCTGGGAACGACGGGTCGTCGTGCGAGGTATATGTCAAGACGAAGGACCCGTCGCCTACTCCATAAAGGACCCCGTACTGTCCGTTCGCCGTCACGAGATCGATCTTGCCGTCGCGGTTCACATCCACCGCGGCGATGGAATTGGGCGCGGAGGCACCTACGCGGAAATTCTGCTTAGGTCCGAACCCTCCGGTGCCGTCCCCGAGAAAGACCGAGACGTTATTCGACATGTAATTCGAGATCGCGACGTCCAGAATCCCGTCCCGGTTGAAATCGGCGATCGCCCCAGAAGCGGGCCATCTCTCGGCAATCAGATCGGTGGATTCTCCAAATGTGCCGTCCCCCGCACCCAATGCCGCGATGACCTGTCCGGGCTCCGCAAACTCGGCGACCAAGTCCAGCACCCCATCCCCGTTCAGGTCCGCCGTCTGGACCTCCATCGTGGATTGGAACGGAGGCGTCAGATCCCTGAAGGTGAATGTGGTCGTTAGGGGGATGAAAGCGCTCGCCCCGCAGGGGGGCGGGAAATCCCCGGCAAGCACATTGACCGTGAAGGACTTCGTGTCGGCCAACCCCTCCCAATCATCCGTCGCCCGGATCGTGGCGGTCGCCGACCCCAGGTCGCCCGCCCCGGGACTAGCTTGAATGATTGCGGTTGCTCTATACGGGAAATGAGAGACCGTCACGTACTCCGGACCCGATACTTTTGTGATGCTCACGCGATCGCCGTCGGGGTCGGTAGCGGTAACCTTCTGCTCCACCACTTCGCCGAGCAAGACCGTCATGTCGGCCGGCTGGCTGAGGATCGGCGCGCTGTTCGGAATAGGGTGGACGACAATCGTGAACCAACTCTGCGCCTGAAGGACTCCGTCGCTGGCGGCGACCGCGGCACGGTGGCCCTTCCAGTTCTCGGGGGACACGGTCAGGTGGATGTTCCCGCTTGCGAAGCCCAACCCCCGACTGACCGTGGAGACGGTCATCCAGGCAGGCCCGAAGGCCTTCGAAAGGATAATCGAGTCTCCCTCGACGTCGCTTGCGAATACCGAACGGTCGACAGTCGACCCCGGGGTCACGAAGAGCGTGTCGATGGGCTCGATCTGCGGAGCCGTGTTCGCCCGGATCGTAATCGAGAAGGACCTCTGATCCATCAGCTGCCCGTCGCTCGCCCCGACCGTGGCCGTGGTCGATCCGCTATCCCGGGTCGTCGTAGCCAGATGAACGACACCCATCGCCCCACTCCCCGCGGCTTCGATCGTCTGCACCAACATGTAGGCAGGGCCGGATACCTTGACAAAGGATAGAAGATCCCCGTCGGGATCGGTCGCCGTCAGCTCCTGATCGAGAGTCTGGCCCGCTCGCCCGCTCATCGGTGACGGTTGCGCCAGGACCGGCGGTCTGTCGGGGCCGGTCACGGTGATCTCCAGCATCGCGGCATAGGCGAAGATCCCGTCGCTCACCGAGATCCCGCCGTTTACGACGCCCTGGTCGGCAAACGAGGGCGCGAGATGCACATTCCCTGTCGCGGAGCCCCTGCCCGGATCGATTGTGGTTACGGTCATGAACGCCGGGCCGAACGACTTCGAAAACGTGATTGGGTCTCCGTCCCCGTCCGTCGCGTAGAGGTACTGGTCCGCGGTCGTCCCTTGCGGGAGGGACATCGGCGCGGGCGCGGTCAGGACCGGCGCGACGCCGCTCACGGATCGGGCGCGTTCCGAGGGACTCTGCGCGAGCGTAACCTCGTTCGCTCGATCCGCGGTGGACGGTGCCGCGTCCGAATTCGTGGCCCCTGCGAGGAGGAAGAGCAAAAGAATAGCCAGGACGACCGGAATTCGGGCGTACATCGGACGACCCTCCCATGAAGACTCGATGCGCCGCAGAAACTCCTTTAAGGGTATACCCGTTCGGGCCGGCGGTTGCGTCTGAAGTGGCAGTCAGCTTGATTTCGAGCCCTCGGGCATGACCCAGATTCTTCCGTAGCCATGCGGGTTTCTCCTTGACAATTCCCCGCGAGGGGTAGAGTCTCCCGCTGTTCCCCCGGCGCACGGCGCCAAATATCCCAGATCCCTATCATCCGTTTTCCTCGGTCTTCTCGTTATCGCGCTAGTCGAAGGATCGGCGGGCGGTGATCCCTGATCCATCCTGCCCGATCCTCATCGGAAACGAAGCACATCCTTAATGGGGGGTCGCCCGATGTCCGCTCGAATTCCGGTCGCGCTCGCGTTTTTCTCCCTTTCCATCCTCGCTGGGGCAACGAATTCGCAAGCCGCGCCGTCCGCGGTGGACCGGGCTCACGATGTCACGCTCGCGCAGAGTCCCTCGGAACGCGCCCGATCCGTGAGCGGTGTCGCGCCGGTCCTGACCGCGCCCGCGCCGATGACTCTCCCGGGAGGCACGACCGCGGACCAGGTCCTCCACGCAACGGACGGCGACGGGGACCCGATTACGTTTTCGAAGTCGTTCGGTCCCGCGTACATGACCGTGACCACGATCGATCCGGACTCCGGCTCCGCCACGGGGAATGTGCACCTCGCACCCTCGCTGGCCGACGTGGGCCCGCAAACCGGCGGGATCGCGGCGAGCGACGGTGTCCTCACCTCTGCCCAGACGCTGAGCATCACCGTGACCGGCCCCGACAGACCGCCGGTCCTGGCGCAGCCTCAGCCGATGAGCGGGCGGGCGGGCGAGACCATCGATCAGGAGCTGACGGCGACCGATCCCGACGGGGATCTTCTATCCTTTGTCAAGGTATCCGGCCCTGCCTACATGTCGGTGCAGACGATCGAAGCCGCGGGGAGCGGGGCGACGGGTCTCGTTCGTCTGGCTACGACGGCCCAGGATAGCGGATCGACCACGGCCACCGTCGGGGCGAGCGACGGGCAGCTGATGGATCAGAAGTCCTTCGCGATTACGATCCGGGCGAACGCCTCTCCCGTGATCGACTACATCCCCACGCTCGTGCTAAGCGCGGGGTCGACGCTCGACCGTTCGGTATATGCGAGCGACGCCGACGGGGACTTCATCACGTTTTCGAAGGCCTACGGCCCGAACTTCATGACCGTCTCCACGGTGAGCTCGTCGCCGGGCTACGGAACCGGGAACCTCCACCTGGCCCCGGCGCCCCCGGAGGCGGGGAGCTATGCCGCCGCGGTCGCCGCAAGCGACGGAGCGCTCGAGGCGCAGAGCTCGTTTACGATCATCGTCAACCCTCCGAACAGCGCGCCGATCTTGAGCCAGCCGTCCGACATGACGGTCACGCTCGGCGATGTGGCGGAGCAGACGGTCACCGCGACCGACCCCAACGGCGACTTCATAAGCATCTCGAAGCAGTCGGGGCCGGGGTACGTGACCGTCTCGGGCTTCGGCTCCGGGGTGGCGACGGGGACCATTCGAGCTACCCCTGGGCAGGGCGACGCGGGGTTGGCCTCCGTCACGATCCGGGCGATGGACTACGAGCTGGCCGACACGAAATCGTTCACGATCAATGCCCTCGCCGGGAACTTTCCACCTCCCTGCGGCGCGGGGGCTTTCATCCCCGTCACGACCAGCTTCGGGTTTGGCACGATCGAGGTCCAGACGGCGGATCTGAACGGGGATGCCGTGCTGGACCTGGTCGTCGAGATGCCGGGACAAAGCCGCCTCTTGGTGGCGCTGGGGTCGGGGGACGGCACATTTGGAGCCCCCACCGATCTGCCGGCGACGAACGCCCCTGTTTCCGGCGTCATCGCGGATTTCAACCGGGACGGGATTCCGGACATCGCAACCCCGAATTTCAATTCGAATAACGTTTCGGTCTATCTCGGGGACGGCACGGGAGGGTTCGGGGCGAGGCAGAATTTCACAGTGGGCTCCTCACCACGATCCATCGTCGCGGCGGACGTGAACCGTGACGGCAAAATCGATCTCCTGACGTCGAACCAAGGATCCAGCAACGTCTCCATCCTGCGCGGGGTGGGGAACGGAACCTTCCTCGCGGCGACCTCGATTCCAGCCGGGTCGTCCGCGTGGAATCTCGCGACCCCCGATCTGAACGGCGACGGAGCGCCCGACCTGGTGGTGGTCAACCCGGGGGACCAGGACTTTTCGGTCTTTCTCAACAATGGTTCGGGAGTCTACGGATCGAGGACCGACTACACCGCAGGCGCCGATCCGCTGGCCGTGGCTGCGGCGGATCTGAACGAAGATGGCAAGGTCGACGTCGTGGTGACGAGCGCCAGCTCGAACTATGCCTCCGTGTTCCTCGGGGTCGGTAACGGCGCGCTGAGCCCGAGGCGAAATTTCACGACCCACTTCGGACCCCGGCTGATCGCCATCGTGGACTTGAACGGCGACGGCCACCTCGATCTGGGAATCTCGAATCTGGATTCCAACGACGCGTCGATCCTTCTGGGAGACGGTTCCGGGGCGTTCGGCCCCCGCACGGATGTGCCGGCGGGGGACGGGCCTTATGGGATCGCCTTGGGAGACTTCGACGACGATCTTCGGAGCGATCTGGCGATCGCGAATTACTTCGCCGGCAGTGTGACCGTCCTCCTGAATCATTGCGCCCCGCCGCAGGATCATCCCCCTGTTGTGACGGCGCCCAAAGCGGCCTCCGGCGCGGAAGGGTCAGAGATCACGTTCAGCATCAGCGCGAACGACCCGGATGGCCCTGCCATCTCCAGCTTGACGGCCGATTTCTCCGGGTTGCCGATCGGAAACAACGCCACCTTCACGCCGGAGGCGTCCAACACGGCGGGCGTGTTCCGTTGGAGGCCCGGCTTCCAGGATTCGCGCCCGACACCCTACGCGGTGACCTTCACGGCGGCAAACGTACGGTCCGCCTCGGCGACGACGAAGATCACGGTCACCGATATCAACAGAGCCCCGACCGCCAACGCGGACGGGCCCTACACGGCCTTCTCGGGAGTCCCGCTCACGTTCGACGGGACGGGCTCGTCCGATCCGGACGGCGACCCCCTGACATACGCATGGGTGTTCGGCGATGGCTCGACGGGAAGCGGGGCTACGCCCGCCCACGCCTACGCGTCGATCGGCCTCTACGGAGTGGCGCTGACCGTTTCCGATGGGTTGGCATCGTCTCTCGCCACAACCACCGCCAACATCGTCGGCGTGTTCCAGGCGCGGGCGTTCACCGCGAGTGGGAACCGCAGCATCCGGTTGAGCGCAGGCAAGCCGCGGTGGTGCGCGAGCCTCGAGCCCATCGGAAGGTCGTTCAGCATCGTGACCGTGGACCTCGCGTCCATGGTGATGAAGTCTCACGGTACGGGTTCCGTCGAAGAGGTCCACGCGATCGTGGACAAGGGCACGATCTTCAGCGACGCCGACGGAAACGGGGTCCAAGAGATCACGGCCTGCTTCCGGAAGGAGGATCTGCGCCTTCTCTTCAGCAACCTCCGCGGGACCACTCCGGTCACTATCACCTTCGAGGGTCGCCTCTTCACCGGCGGGATCTTCCGCGCGCAAATGGATGTCCAGGTCACCGTCGGGGGCGGGAAGCTCGCCGCCCTGGTGTCCCCGAATCCGCTCAATCCCGAGGCGACGCTCACCTTCATCACGACCGAGCCGGGTCCCGTGCGGGTCCGTCTCTTCGATTTGAACGGTCGCATGATCCGATCCCTGCTCGAGGAGTCGGACGCTCCGGCGGGCTACCATGACGTGCGGATTGACGGGCGTGACGAACAGGGCGGGCGGCTGGCTTCCGGGCTCTACTTCTTCCGGATCGACTCGCGGGAAGGAGTGGTCCTCGGAAAGGTCTCGGTGCTCAAATGAAACGCGTTTCCGCGTGCGCGGCGGCCCTTCTCGTGCTCGCTGTCTCCATGGCTCCCACAGGGATCGCGTCCAACGCGCGCTCCACGCCGAACGGCCGAACGCCCCAGCGCGCGCCGCGGATCATCGACAATGCGACCCGAATGGACGCGAACAATCTGGACATGGTCGTCACCAATCACGGGTCGTTCGCGTTCGACCTGACGACCGGGGCCGCGGGTTTGGTCTATCCGAAAGGCTCCACGAACACCGTCCTCTTCGCGGCGGGGCCCTGGATCGGGGCCAGGGTGGGAGGCAACGTCCGCGTCGCGGTGGGGGAATATTCCCAGGAGTTCGTGCCGGGGCCCATGCGGAATGGCACCTTCCTCCCCGACCAGCCCAGCTTTCGGAACTTCAAGATCTTCCGCGGAAACACGACGAGCTTCGACTATCTGAACTGGCCCGTGCAGGACGGCGCCCCGGTGGACGGCGCCGGGAGGCCGGCGCTTCTCGGGGACGTGATGACCTGGTGCGTCTACAACGACGCGGACTCCGCGGTCCATTCGAACAACGCGGGCATGACTCAGCCTTTGGGGATCGAGGTCCAGCAGTCCACGTTCGCGTTCGATCGAGCCGGACCTCTGGGGAACACGATCTTCGTGAAGCTCAAGTTCACGAACCGGGGGTCGGACCGGCTCGACGACACGTACCTGACCCTTTGGAGCGACCCGGATCTGGGCGGGTTCGCGGACGACCTGGTCGGCTGCGACACGCTCCGGGGCCTGGGCTATTGCTATAACGCGACCAACGCCGACCAGCAGTACGGGTCGTCCCCGCCCGCCGTAGGGTTCGATCTCCTCCGCGGCCCGATCGTTCAGCATTCCCCGGGAGTCTTCGATACGCTCGGAATGACCGGGTTCAACAAGTTCATCAACGGGACCGATCCGATGACGGCGACCGAAAGCTACAACTACATGCAGGGCCTGAACCCGGACGGCTCGCCCATCCACGTGAACGATGATCCATTCGCTCCGATCACCACATTCCAGGTGAGCGGGGATCCCGTCGCGGGCTCGGGCTGGCTGGACACGAACCCGGCCGACCGCCGGATCATGATCTCCTCGGGCCCCTTCACCATGGCTCCCGGGGACTCGCAGGAAGTCGTGCTCGCGATCATCGTTGGCCAGGGAACCGACCGCTTGGCATCCATCACGCAGCTCAAGTTCTTCGACGACTTCGTGCAGTCCGCCTTCGATGCGGGCCTCCTGCGTTCGGGGCCTGAGATCCACGCCCCTGCCGCGACGACGGTGGACGAAGGGCAGGGGCTCGAGTTCCAAGTCACGGCGAGCGACCCCGCCGGGGCGGCCGTTGCCCTCAGCGCGTCGGACCTTCCTGTCGGCGCCACATTCCTCGACACCGGGAACGGCATCGGAGTGTTTCGATGGACCCCGGGCTTCGACCAAGCCGGGGTGTACTCGGTCGGCTTCACGGCGACCGACTCGATTGGATCCTCCGCCGCCACGACCGTGATCACGGTCCGGAACGTCAACCGAAAACCCGTCGCCCGCGCGGGCGGCCCCTACTCGGGCTTCGTAGGCGTGCCGGTCCGCCTGGACGGCGGAGCCTCCTCGGACCCGGACGGAGATCTCCTCGCCTTTTCGTGGTTCTTCGGGGACGGCGAGACCGGATCGGGTCCAGCTCCGGAGCATGCCTACGGGCAGAAGGGTGTCTACGGGGTTGCGCTGACCGTATCGGATGGAGCCCTGGACGACATCGCCACGACCTCCGCCACGATCGCCGAGATCTTCTCCGCCCGGGCCTTCACGTCCGGCGGGAATCACTCGATCCGCCTCACGGCAGGAAAGCCGCAATGGTGCGTCCAGATCGAGCCCATCGGTCGCTCCTACGAGAACTCCATGGTCGACCCAGCCGACATCATCATGAAGTCGTCCGGAACGGGCTCGGTGGACCGGATCCACGCGCTCTCCGGCAAGACTGTGATCGGATCGGATCGGGACGGAAACGGAATCGAGGAGATCACCGCCTGCTTTTCGAAGGAAGACCTGCGGCTCCTCTTCGGCAACCTTAGAGGTAGAACCAGCGTCCCGGTCGAGCTCGAGGGGGGCGTTCTCACCGGAGGTCGCTTTCGCGCGGCGCTCGACGTCGGTATCGTCGCGGCGGGAGGAGCGCTGGCCGCGTCGGTTTCGCCGAACCCGCTGAATCCCTCAGCGACTTTGAGCTTCGTCACGCCCGAGGCCGGGCCGGTGCGCGTCTCCCTCTTCGACATCTCGGGGCGTCGCGTGCGCACGCTGCTCGAGGTGTCCGACGCTTACGCCGGATTTCACAGCGTGGGCATCGACGGACGAGACCAGGGGGGCCGGGAGTTGCGGTCGGGAATCTATTTCTACCGCATCGAGACGCGGGCGGCCGTCACGGCCGGGCGGCTGGCGGTGCTTCGTTAGGACCGTTCGCCCCGCATTTTCGCATCAACGGGGGGTGAAGGCGGTGGCCAAGGGTGCCGATACTCCCCCCATGAACCGCCGTCTCTATTTCACCATTCTCGCGGTGATCCTCGCGGGGGTGGTCCCTCCCGCGACCCGCCCGGCGACCTCCAGGGCCGCGGATGAGGGAGCCGCCGCAACGGCGGACCCCGACCTCACCTTCTTCGACGGGAGCGACTGGGCGCCCCTCGGGACGCACGGCGTCTCCCTCGAGGGCCCCGGCTCGACGCCTGCTGGAACCGCCACCGCGAGCTTCAAGGCGAACCTGGGCGGCCCGAAGACCTATGCGGTCCTCGCGGGGCCGACGAGCGAGGTCGTGCTCTCGATCGCCCGGCCACGGTTCCGTATTGCCTCCGATCGAACAGGGGCTCTTCGGGTGCAGCTCGCCCAGCTCGAGACGAAAGACGAGAACCGCCGTACCCCGATCGAGCGGGGCAAGGGCGGCACCGTCTACACGAAAGGCATCGATCTCGAGGTGACCAGGGTGGCGGAAGGGCTCTGGGAGCTGAAGCCCACGAAGTCGCTTCGGCCGGGCGAGTACGCGCTTGCCGTGAAGGACGCTGAGTCGGTCGCCGATTTCACGATTGTGGACAGGGGGTACTAGGCCCGGGCGAAACGCCGCGCTTTTCCGTCCGGGAATGCGGGGCTCCGGGAGTAGACTCCTGGAATGGGCCGTCTCGCCGCGCGCTTCCCGGTCGCCGCAATCGCCGCGCTCCTCTCCATGCTGAACGCCACGCCCGCCACCGCCTCAGCCCCCGGCTACTTCGTCGACTCCACCCAGGCGGCCGCCGAGCGCCCGATCGATTCCGTGGAGGCCGACGGTGACTTCACCTTCTCCATCCATCGCCGTTATGAGGATCCACTGGGCGCTCGCCTCCTCGGGATCGCCGAGGCGACGTATCCACCAAGAGACCGCCTCGTGGGCATTGCGATCGAGAAGGGATTCGACATCGGATCCGACTCGTCGCGCACCCCTCTCTGGTGGTGCGACGGGCTCGGCGTGGCGCGCGTACCGTACGCGGTCACCGCGGGGGCGCTCGAGCACTACCTCAAGCTCACCGAGCGCTTCCGCGGGCACAATTTCCGCGGGGCGTGGGCGCGAAACCTCTTCTGGACCGACCTGAGCTATCGGGCCTCGATCGCACCCCGAGACGAGTATTCCTCTGAGGGAGCGTCCGTCGCGGATGTCTACGTGGCCGAGATGAATCTTTCCTGGGGCTACGACGACGGCACCTTCGTGCCGGTGTCACTCGCGCATCGGATCGTCGTGCTGGCGCGCGACGGGACGGTCCTCGACGTAGAAGGGGACGGCGAAACCAAAGAGCAGGTGTTCTTCTCTTCCCACCGTGGAATCGGGCGGGTGGATCGGGTGATGCGCTGAGCGGACCCCCCTAATCCTTCCCCGCGAGCCACGCGTCGAACTGGCGGAAATCGTAATCCCGCCCCAGGAAGTCATGCACCATGTCCTTCGCGGGCCTCGTTCCGCCGGGCGCGAGGACGGTGTAGCGGTAGCGCTTCGCCATGACGGGGCTCAAGAGATCCCGCTTGTCGAACATGCTGAACATGTCCTTCGAGATCACGAGCGACCACATATAGGTGTAGTAGAGCGCCGAGTAGCCGTCGAGGTGCCCGAACGAGGTCTGCATGTGGGAGTCGGGCATCGGCGGAACCGGCGTGTAGCGGGGCTCGAGATCGGCCACGGTGCGGTCCGTGACCACCTGGTCCGGGGGCCGGTTATAAATATTGAGAGAGACGGCGGAGTAGAACGCCTGGGTCGCGGTCGAGAGCGCGCGCCCGAAGGCGTCCGCGCGCCGCATCTTCTGGACAAGCTCCACGGGGATCGGCTGGCCGGTCTTGTAGTGCTTCGCAAACGTCCGTAGCACCTTGGGGTCCCACACCCACTCCTCGAGCATCTGCGAGGGGGCTTCCACGAAGTCGCGCTCGGTGGCTGTACCCGCCACCGGCTCCCAGCGGCCCTGGCCCCCGAAAATGCTGTGCAGCAGGTGCCCGAACTCATGGAAGAAGGTTTGCACCTCCGAGTGCTCCATGAGCCCCGGGTCGCCGGGCTTTCCACCCGGGAAGTTGCAGATCAGCGCGTGCTCGGGGAGCTGGAGCCCCCGGGCGCCTTGCCGGATTCCGAATTTCGCGGCGTGGTTGAATTTCCCGGGCCGTGGGTGAAGGTCGAAGTAAAAACGGCCGAGAAGCTTGGGACCCTCCCACACCTCGTACGCTTCCACCGAGGCATCCCACACCGGAGCGTTCTGGATGCGCTTGTAGGTGACGCCGAACATCCTGGACGTGGCCCTGAGGACGCCCTGCTTGACGCTCTCGAAGGGGAAGTAGGGGCGGACTTCCTGGGGGTCGAAATCGAAATCGCGTTTCCGGATGAGCCGGCCGTAGTAGGAGACTTCCCACCGGTTGACCTGCGTGGCGGCCGGGTCGTCCTCCTGCCTCCGCTTGAGATAGACCGCGTATTCCTCTTGGGCCCGTTTGAACGTCGTGTCGTTGAGCCGCGCGATGAAGTCGGCCGCATTCTTCGCCGTGCCGATCATCTTGTCCTCGGTGATGTAGTCCGCCCACGTGTCGTAGCCCAGGATCCGCGCGACCCGATAGCGCTTCGCGAGCAGGGAATCGAGCACGGCGATGTTCGCGGGGTAGCCCCGGTTCATCGCCTCGTGCATGAGATTCCGCCTCAGGTCGTCCCGCCTGGCGTAGCGGACCACCGGGATGTAATCGGGAGTTTCGATGCTGAGCGTGATCTTCCCGTCCGGGCCCGGCGGGTGGGCCTTGATGAAATCGTCGGGAAGCCCTTCCAGCTCGGCGGCGCTCGCCACCTGGATCTTCCGCGAGTCGGTGCGGATGTTCCGGTCGAAATCCTGTCCCACCTTCACCAGCTCTTCGTAGATGCCGGCGATCTGTTTCCGCGTCGCCTCGTCCTTGTCGACGCCGGCGCGGCGGAAATCGCGCAGCGTGCGCATCATGAAGTACTGGGTGCGGGGGTCCGACTTCGAGACATCCACGCTCGAGAGCGCGTCGTAGACGGGGCGGTTCAGGCTCAGGTCGTCCAGAAACTTGTTCGCGGTCTGAGAAACCTCCTCCGCGGAGGCACGGTACGCGGAGTCGGGATGCACCGCTTCCAGAAGATGGGCTTGGTAGGCGACGTTCTCGCCGTGCGCCATCGCCTCGTTGTAGAGCGTGAGCGTGTTCTCCACGGTGCGGGGACCCTGGACCGCCAGCATCCGATCGATCGCGTTCTGCGCCTGCTTGAGCCCGGCCTCGGCCGACGCCCGGAACCCGGCCGTGTCCGGTCTCCCCGAGAAGAAGGGGGGCGTGACGGCGCTCGCCGCAGCTGGGCTCCTCGCGCCGTGCGAGGCCGCCGGGCACAAGAGCAGAGCGGTAAGAGCGAGACAGGGGAGAACGGGCGTGCGCCCGGCGATGATCCTGACGGACACGAACCCTCCTCTCATCGGAGCGGCTTCTGGAATTTGTGCTGCGATTTCACGATGGCGTACCCGAGATCCTGATAGAAGCGGTGCGCCTCGGTGCGAATCGTGTTCGACCGGAGGGTCAGGCGCGTGTATCCCCGCTCGCGGGCCCAGGCTTCCGCGGCCGCCATGAGCGACGTTCCGATCCCCGCGCCGCGGGCGCGTGAATCCACGATCAATCCGCCCACTTCGGCCTGCCCTTCGGACTCGATCAGATGATGCCCGAAGACATGCACCCAGCCCCACACGCGGCCGTCGGAGTCGGCCGCCACGAGCACCCGCGAATCGTCATTCCCCTCGATGCCGCGGAATCGCGCCTCGATCTGGGACCGGGTGGAGGGATAGCCAAGCTCGCCGGCCAATGCGGCCACCTGCTCGGCATCTCCGAATGCCATCGCGCGGATCGTCGTCGTCATGCTGCCGCTCATGAGGCGGACGCCGAGGGTCGGGCGCGAGATATCCACACGCGGATCCAGAAACCCGGGGCTAGAGGAAAATTCCGAACGTCACGGGAATGATCTGGGTCTTGAAATCGCTCACCACCGCCTTGTTCAGGCCCTGGTCGGTGTAGATGTTTTCGATTTTTCCTTCGATAAAGCCGTGCGCCCCGAAAAGGGAAAACGACACGCCCGCGCCTCCGTCGATGCCGAACTTCGTGGTGGAGGGGGCCGCTTGAGCTCCGCTCGAGTCGGGGTCGGCCTTGACGTTGAACGCCCCGAGCCCCGCGGTGATGTAAGGTTTGATGGGACCGGGCACGGGAAGGTTGAAGGTCGCGTTCCCCAGCCCGGAGAGAATGCGCCCATTTCCCGCGAATCCAACCGCCGACTGGTCCAGCTTGAAGCGGTGGTAGGCGAAGGCTCCGCTCAGGTCGAAGGGCATTCCCGGGAGCCTGAATTTCAGGATCCCCGTACCGTGCCAGCCGCTCTTGAATGCGTCCTTGGCGTCGCTCACCGGCACGCTCACGCCTCCGCCGAATCCGATCGTGATCGGCTTGATCGGCGAGGCGGACGCAAGGCTGGAAGAAACCAACAGAAGCAGCAGCATGGCAGCTATGGCGCGTGGTCGCATCTTTCGGCCTCCCAGTGGATGGTTGAACGCGGGCCCCGTAAAGGAGTCACCGCAGGGTAGCCAAGCTGTCCCGGCAGCGCAAGCGCGGCCCACGAGGGGATCGACTCGATTGCGACGGGTCGCCGCCCGCGCCGATGCTACTTCGCGGGGCGGGTGCGCCAGATGTCGATCTGGCCCAGGACCCAGCTCCAGTGGGTGAGGGCGAAATACCCGGTGACACCGGCGACGCAGATCACGAAAAACGCGGTCACGAGCAGTCGTTGCCGGAGGCGGGCGGCTTGGTCCAACTCGTAGAAGCGCCACAACAGCTCCGCCTTCTCCTCCGGGCTGAGGGTCCGGCGATGCATCAGCTTTTGTACCACGCGGGGGAGACGCTTGGGGTCGCCGCTATACCTGCCCTTCCAGCGTGGGAGAGGCAGGTCGGTTCGGGTCGGGTCGATCTCGATTCCCTTTTCGTGCTTATCCATCTTGTCGCGGGAGCGTAGGAGCACCGGCGGGGTCCCGCAAGCGGGAAAAGAGCTCCTGTAACGAGGCAATGATCTGACCGCGTTTAACAAGTGATCTGTCCGCTTCCCCCCAACGGGGCTGCCGGATGGTATGTCCCGCGGGACTGTCGCGGGAGTATTGCGGGGAGGGTGTAGCGGGAATGTAGCCGGGGTGTAATCCGGAGGGGTAGGGCGCTGGAGACGCGCGCCTTGCGGGTTGAGAGTGCCGAACCACCCTCCGTTTCAAGGTGTTCCGTGGCGCCCTGACGTGCCCCGACGTGCCTCATGGAAGCAACTCAAAATCCCCCGGGGGTAACCCCCATGCAGGTTCGAGCTCTGCCCCGGGCAATGGAGTTAGGGAATCGGCGATAGCCTAGGATCCCCTTTATTTGAGCACGGAGATTTTTCCGACGACCTCTCCTCCACGGGTGTCTATCCGGTAGAAGTAGAACCCAGAAGCCAGCCGCCCTCCGTGCTCGTCTCGCCCGTCGATCCTCACGTCGTGATAGCCCACGGGAGCATCCGACTCCTCGAGGAGGGACCGGACCATGCGACCGT